>JAHHUC010000030.1 GCA_020024215.1 Oscillospiraceae bacterium
TAGAAGGGTTTTGAAGTCCTCTCTCTATTCTAGATATACTCATTGGTTCACAAATCCCCTCACAGAGTTTTTCTTGTGTATAGCCCAATTCAAGTCGTTTCTGTTTAATCATTTTACCAATATGAATTTCATTCATTTTCTTATCCTCCATAATCCCCAAATAAAAAGGTAGCAGCAATGTTGTGGTATATTGAACTTTCAACCTAAGAGGCTTATCCCTTGTTCTATCAATTTCATATTTTTATTATTATACCATATTTCCATCAAATGCAGTCCCTAAATATGACATTTTCTATGTAACACAGCCCGAAGGCAGCCCTGATTTAAGCCTTATTTTGTTTATACAGGCTCAGTGTCATTATTGACTTCATCTTTATAATCCTTGTCCTCCATATACTCGGATTCCTCATACCCATAATCCAAATCATCATCTGCATAATCGGCATCCGGTTGAGGTTTAACAGGCTTGAATTGTTCAGCTTCTTTTTTGTCCATCAGTTTCAGTAAGTCAGCTTAGTTCACCTGATTCAGAAAATGGACAGTCTGTTCACAATTATTATCACGGTCTATGATGATATAAAAATAGTTTCCGGTTTTCGTTGCCACTGTAATAAACTGTTTGCCTGCTCCACTGATTTTGCCCTCATCATCTACCAATGTCAGGTTGCCATCTGGTGTGAGCGGTTTCATTGGTTCTGCGTATCAGGGACAGGCTGCTCCACCACTTCTTCTTTTGGTGGTTTTGGTTCAGCTGTTTCGTCTGCAAAGGCAAACGCTGTAATGCTGAACATTCCAAAACATATCATAAGAGCAATCATACAAGTGCCCGATTTTTTAATTTTCATCCGCAGTTTCCTCCTTGCGCACATTTTGAATAACAAACGACTTTGCTGTTCCTTTCCCCGCTTGTGCATCTGCATATTCTTTTTGATTGCCTTCTTTTGCTGCCAACGAGATAGCGGATTAGACGTAGCATCAGGATTATCTTTTTTTGAATTTCTCAAACACAGCATCCACATCGGCTTTATCTGATTTTTTTACCGGCTTTTCAGCCTTTCAGCTTATGGCTGTATTGAAGAGAATCAACAGTATATCCGACACGTTCTGCTGCCTGCACTGTGCTGTCAGCAGATTGAATTCCTGCATTATCATCTTCATTTTTGGATACTGCCTGATGGGTTTTTACAAAAAGCGTTGCAGCCATAGAACAAGTCAGCATCTGTTTTCCTTTGGAAGGTTTTGCAATTTCCGCATCATTTATAGCCTTATCAAAACGAAGCTTTTCTTTTTGATGAGCAGATACCGTTTTTCATTACGGAGTTTGTGACGGCTTGTTTTGGATGTCGGTTTTTCTACGGCTTTTTCTGCCTTGTCTGCTTTTTTCTCTGCTTTGACACATGAATACCCCCTTATGCAGTTATTATCCTACATAAGGGGGTATTTTGTCTATTTTCCGTTTTTACCGGATATGTTCAGTGTTTTGGAAGGGATTTTTTTATCAGTGCAAAAAGGTTAGAATATATGTTGCAATAAACAAGGCAGAAAGAATGTAAATGAGCACGGGAACCTCTTTTCCCTTCCTTCTGAAGAGCTTGATTATTGCATAGGAGATAAAGCCGAATCCTATTCCATCAGCAATCGAATAGGCAAAGGGCATCATGGCAACTGTGAGAAAGCAGGGTATTGCAGTTTCTATATCATTCCAGTTTATTTTGGATACGCCCTTCATCATAAGAACACCCACAATAATCATGGCAGGAGCTGTTGCAGCTGAGGGAACTATTCCGGCAACAGGAGCCAGCACAAGTGCCACAAGGAAAAGCGCACCTGTCACACAGGAGGAAAGTCCTGTTCTTGCCCCTGCGGAAACGCCTGTTGTGGATTCTACATAGGTTGTGACTGTGGAGGTTCCCAGGCAGGCACCTGCACAGGTTGCAATGGCATCTGCGATGAGAGCCTTGTCTCCGTTTCGCATATTTCCGTCTTCATCAATCATACCTGCATTTGAGGCTGTTCCTATAAGCGTTCCCACTGTATCGAACATGTCCACAATCAGGAATGTTATGATGGCTGTCACAAGAGGAAGGACACCTAAGGACATAAGACCGCCAAAATCAAACTGGAAAATTGTATTTATCTGAGGAACTATGACAAAGCTTTCGGGAATTTTGGTTACTTGAAGAGGCAAGCCGATAATAGTGGCGGACACTATTCCTATAAAAATAGCACCCTTTACATTCCATGCCATAAGAACTCCTGTAATCAGTATGCCTATAACAGCAAGAAGTCCCGAGCCATGTGTGATATCGCCCATATCGGTAAAGCCTTCAAAAATATGTATTATTCCTGCATTGTTAAGCCCTATAAAAGCAATAAACAAGCCTATTCCCGTGCTGATGGCATTTTTAAGGTCGGCAGGAATTGATACGATTATTGCTTTTCTCAAAGGAGAAACTGTTATAGCAAGGAACAAAAGACCGGATATGAGAACTATTGTCAATGCCTGCTGCCATGTATATCCCATTGCGCCTGCAACAGTAAATGAAAAGAAGGCGTTAAGCCCCATTCCCGGAGCCTGTGCAAAGGGCACATTGGCAATCAGCCCTGTCAAAAAACATCCCAGAGCCGAAGCTATGCAGGTTGCAACCATCACTGACTGAAAATCCATGCCGGTGGAGGAAAGAAGATCAGGGTTTACAAAAATTATGTAGGCCATTGCAAAAAAAGTTGTTACTCCGCCAATAATTTCGGTTTTGACATTGGTGCCGTTTTTTGAAAGCTTGAAAAATTTTTCCATTTAAATTTTCTCCTGTTCTAAAATTTTGGTATCAGAAAATTAACCGATGATTCCATTATATTTAATGCTTCATTAAACTGCAATTAACGGTTTGTACAAATATACAGCCCAATGAGAACAATATTTATACATTTATTTACTTGAGATGACATATATTGCGATAAAAGTATATTTTGCCTATTTCTATGACTTATATTACAGCTTTTGACAAATCTGTCAAAATATATTAAAATCATATTTACAGTTTACCAGTTTACGAAAGGGAGCCTTCTAATGAATTATTATTCTATGGTAATTGCAGGACTTGAAAGAAATCTTCCCATATGCCCTGTAAACGAAAATCTTTCCATCGGTGCATTTGTAATTTTCGGAGATGCACCCCTTACAGTTGCCTGTGCAATATGACTAATAAAAAAAATTCCCCCTCACGATTATATGATAACCGCTGAGGCAAAGGGAATCCCTCTTATCCATGAGCTTGCAAGACAGGCACATGAGGACAAATATTTTGTTGCCAGAAAGGGCGAAAAGCTTTACATGACCAATGTTTTCAAAAGTGAGGTAAAATCCATCACCACCGAAAACAAACAGACACTTTATCTGGATGGGCAGGACGCTGCACTGATGAAGGGCAAAAGAATACTTATTGTGGACGATGTTATATCCACAGGCCAGTCGCTTGATGCGCTTGAAAGCCTTGTTGAAAAGGCAGGCGGAATTGTATCCGGCAAAATGGCCATATTGGCAGAGGGCGACGCACAGCAAAGAGATGATATAATCTATCTTGAAAAGCTGCCCCTGTTTAATCCTGACGGAACATTAAAGCAATAATCACTTAGGTTTTAAGGCAGTATCCAAGGCTGGGATACTGTCTTTATTTATTTTCACACTTAAAATTCCGAAATCTATTTCCTGCAAAAAATCCTCAATTATAATAAAAAACTGATAAGGGTGTAACAAAACACATTTTTGTGGGATATATAAGACAAAGGGGGGTGAAAGGCTATGGAGGATATGGATAAAATTTATAAGGAATATGCTGAAACTGTTTTTAAATTCTTAAAGCTGATGACAAAGGACGAGTATCTTGCAGAGGAGCTTACGCAGGAAACCTTTTATCAGGCTGTGCGCTCCATAGAAAGGTTTGATAAAAGCTGCAAAATGTCTGTATGGCTCTGCCAGATAGCAAAGCACACATGGTATAAGCACCTGAGGAAACATTCCAAAGAAGTCCTGTCAGAAGAGGAACTTTTGATGGAAAGCATTCCGTCTGCCGAGGATCAGGCGCTTACAAAATCCGGACATCTGGAAATAATAAAAAAAATACACGGGCTGAATGATATATCAAAAGAAATAGTTTACCTGCGCTCCTTCGGAGGCTTGAGCTTCAAAGAGATAGGACTTGTTATAGGAAAATCCGAAAACTATGCCCGCGTAACCTTTTACAGGGCAAAAGAAAGGCTGAAAGGAGAAATAGAAAATGAAAAATAAAATTCCGTGCTGCATCATACATGACCTCATGCCCTCATTTTTGGAAGGTCTGACTGAAAAGGAAACGCAAAATCTCATAGAAGAGCATCTGAAGGATTGCGAAAGCTGCAAAAGCCTTTATGAAAGCATGAAGGAGCCTGAAATAAACAAGCCTGAAAAAAGGCAGGTGGATTATCTGAAAAAGGTAAAAAGCAGCAATAAAAAGAAGCTTATACTGTCCATTGGCATAACCTGTCTTATATTTATCACCCTCATATGTTCAAAGCTGTTCATCATAGGAAACAAGGCCTCAGACGGCATGGTCAGCGCCGAGGCAACAGGCGAAAACACATTGAAAATCAGCATTTGCAATACAAACTCTGCCAAAAGCTACGGCAAAATAAAAATAAGCTCAAAAGATAAAACAAAGGAAATAAGTGTTAGAGAGGTGCTTGTCTCCCCCTTTAACAAGAATGGCTGTGTGCAGGTGGAAATTTCATTAGATGAAACAGAGCAGGTTAAGCTGTTTGGAAAAACCATTTGGCAAAACGGCATTTTTATAAAAGAGCAGACACAAAAAATATTAAGCGGCAAAACCCCCTATATAGGAAGCATCACCAATGTTTTAAATGCAGCATCAAGCCTGCAATGGCCAAAGAAAAAATTTACCAATGCGCTTCACACCTCAGCTGAGCCATATGGCTGGGAGCTTATTTTTGAAGAGCCCCTAGAAAGCAGGGACATTGACAGAATCACATCATCAGCTCCTTTGATGATAGCTCTTGTTGATAATATGGGCGAGCTTATATACACAAGCCCTGACAAAAACGGAAGCATCTGCACAGAAAAAATAACCGAAAAGGAAATAAACGAGCATCTCCCCTCCCTTATAGAAAAATATAACAAAAAAACAGGGGCAAACATATCAGAAAGCATGAAAATAAAGGATTTTTCAGCCTCCCCCTATCTTTTCCAGCTGCTTTTAAACATTCTGGATTATTAAAATAAAACAGCAATCAAGCGAAAAAATCGTAAGATTGCTGTTTTTTAGTAAAAATTTTTAAACTGTATAAGCCTGACTGTATGAATAGAAATATTTCAGTCTGTCTGTAAAAAATGAAGTCATTTTGCGTAATCAAAAATAATTTTGACAAGGACTGCTTTTATTAAAGGATTTGGTTTTATGCCGATATAATGGCGTGAATTTTTCCAAATGTCTAGAAATGGCTGCTTCTTTCCTTATATATTCTGCTTACAGCATCCCAGTTGATAAGAGAGGTAAAGGCATCGAAATAATCGGCTCTGCGATTTTGATAATCAAGATAATAAGCATGCTCCCACACATCCACAGTAAAAAGCGGAAGAAAGCTGCAAAGCTCAGGAACATCCTGATTTGCTGTGGAGCATATGGAAAGCACACCGTTTTCATCTGTTACAACATATGCCCAGCCGGAGCCAAAGCGGCCTAAGGCAGCTTTTTTAAGCTGTTCAAACATCTTTTCGATTCCGCCAAAATCGCGCTCTATTGCCTTCTTAATATCCTCAGAGGGCTTTGTGCCGGAATTGGGATTGGCAAGAGTGGAAAAATACAGCTGATGGTTATAAACACCGCCGCCGTTGTTTTGCACAGCTGTCTGCACATCCTTTGGCAGCCGGTCAAGCTTTTTCAGCAGGCTCTCTAAGGAAAGGCCCTGTAAATCCGGATGAGCTTCCAGTGCTTTGTTTAAATTTTCCACATATGTGCTCATATGCTTATCGTGGTGAAAATGCAGGGTTTCTTCACCTATGGCAGGCGACAGCGCCTCATAGGAATATGGAAGGGGCAAAAGTGTAAACGGATAATGGCTACTCATGGTATTTCCTCCTTTTCATGTATGCCTTATTTCAAAAGGCATTGACAGCAAAAATATTTGCAGGCGCAATATGCCGAAAAAAGGCTTAAAATAAGCTTATTGCCTTATTTAGAGAAATTTTCGGCAGGTAAAATTTATTGAGCTTTATATCTATTATGTGTGCTTTAACCAAAATAATGCAATTTGCCCAAAAAGATTTTTCTGATGCTTTTCACACCTATGCCGGATTCCACATGGGATAGTTTATTTTAAGAGTTGCCAAATCACTGTGCTTATAGCTCTTAAACCATTTGATTATTTTGCTGTTGTCACAATTTCCGTTTATATTTATTTCTATCCCCTTTTCTGTCACCGTAAGGTACATATAGGGTGTTTCGGGAAATTGGGGTTTGTTTACATTTTCCTGCCCTATAAAAGAAGGAATCAGCTTTTCTATTTCTGATATATAAGGTTCCAAATCATTGTATGAATATTTTGCAGGAAAATAGTGTATCTCAAAGCTGTCCTTCTTGGGCAGATTTTCCATAACTTTTTTTGCTTTTTCCTCATCTGTGCAGTAAACATAAATATTCTGTGTGTCATCCAATGAATATATCCAGCCTGCAAATGTGCTTTTATCCATATTTGCATTTAAGTATTCGCTGCAAATCTCATACGGTGTCTTTTCCGTTTTGTTTTTGGAAGCCTCCGTTTTTTTATTATCATGCCCCTTTGGATATTGGGGTTCAGCCACAACACCCAAATCTGACCTTGTCTCATTTTTAGAAGGTTCAGCAGCCAAAGAGCCAACGGAATTTAAAGAAAAAACAAGTGCCAAAGCTAATGCCATCACTGTATTTGACCTTTTCATACTATCCCTCCCGGCTTAATTTAACACACACAGAATTTCTTCCGTCATAATTTTTTATCCATTCAAAAAAGGCTGTCAGGTCATCATCGGAATTTCCCAAAACCTCAACATTTCCTCTTTTTAAAATAACTCTCAGCTTGTCCTTTAGCCCCAAAGCTTCTATTTTTGCCTCAAGATGCTTTCTTGTGGAGTAATATTCCTTGAGATCTCCCTTATAGTTGGTGTAAAATACCATCCTGTCGCCCAAGGGCCCATAGTCTGCCACAATAGGCTTTATCCTCTCAATATTTTCATCATCTGCCAAAATGCAAACATTTTTTCCGTCCATGTATATAGAGTCATAATATGAAGGCTCGATATTTTCCACAAGATATTTTACCAGCGGATCATCAAAATTATATGCCTTCTTTCTCTCACCTGTTGATAAATCCAGCTTATAGCTTTTGAATTTTGCTCCCTTTGGCAGCGGAAGCTTAAAATCCTGCAGCTTGGTGAAGGAATAATAATCCTGCTCATTTATGGTTATAAAGCCATCATCAAAAAATGTATCAATTTTTCCTTCCTTGGATTTTAAAAGAAATAACACATTGCCCATATTTTTATTAGCTCCAGAGCTGTAATCATTATGGTATATAGGGAAATTCAAAAGATACTCCGCCGCTTTTTTGGCATCGTCACCCTTTAGAATCAGCTCTTTTTCGCTGCCGTTTTCCGGCACCAGCACCGAAAAGCTTTCTACATCCTCCGGCTTTACAGCAAGGTATTTTGAAACAGGAAACTCCTCATCCTTTTTCCTTGCCTCTTTGCTGTAAGCAGCAGGTACTATAAACTGATTGGAGGAATCGCTCAGCTCCTCTTCATAATTTTCTAAGCTGCTGCTTTCCTCTTCTTTATTTTCTTTCTCATCCTCTTCATTCAAGGAGCTTTCGGGAGCTTTTTGTATATCCATCCGGGATGATGCCTCCTGACTGCTTTCAGACAGGCCTTCTTCCGCTGCCTGATTTTGGCAGGCATAAAGGCTTAATGCCATAAGTGCAGACATGAAAAATAATGCTGCTTTTTTCATCTGATCCTCCCCTTTGCTTTTATATTTCTTTATATTAAGTATATAAATTTTCACATTCTATTTCAATACATATTTGTTTTTTAAAATTTTATCAAATTATGTATAAAAATTAAATCTGTGATTTGCCAAAACAGCATAAATCAAATTTTATCTGCAAAAATAAAGCTTCATGCAAAATCTGCCGGCATTTATAAGATTGTCTAAAATTTGTGACTTGAATAAAAAATGCTTTCAAAGTCAAAAAAATGGCAGATGCAAATGCTCTGCCATTTTAAATGCACATCTTTGGGTGTGCTTTTTGTTAAATTTTTAAAGGGATTCGGCAAATGCTTCAATAGCTGTTGCAGCCTGACCAAAGTCTCTCATCTGCTGGTCAATGCCAAGCTTTATATACTTCACGCCTGCATCATCAAGAGCCTTCTTAAGGGAGGGGTATTCCATTTCCTCAGGGTCGCAGAACTGCTGCATGAAAAGCACAAGACCGTCTGCCTTAGACTCCTTGCAAAGCTGAGCAACAAACTCACCGCGCCTGTTCTTGTTGGACTGAGGATCAAAGAGCAGCACATCATAATCCTGCGCTGCAAACTGCATGGCAAGAGCCATCATGGGATCGCCTGCCGTCTCAGGGCAGTCCACCCTGAAGGAGCGGGACTCGTGGGCAACATCATCGGCTGCAATGGCAATGTTGTTGTCCTCAAAAATCTTCAGGAGTGTGGGATTGTCGCAGATGATTCCGCTTGTAACAACCCTTGCACCCTTCCAATTACATACAGGGAGCTTTTCCAGCTCATTGTTAAGCTCAACGAGCATTTCATTGTACTCATTTTTGAGCATAAACCAGGATGCCTTCAATACGTCGCTTCTCTTTCTTGCTGTGATAACATCAGGATGAGCAGCAGCTAATTTTACAAAGCGCCTTCTCTCTCTTCTGGATACATTATATACCTTGATTGCATTTCTGATTTCATCATCTGTAATCTCAGAGCCTCTTATCTTCTCCAGCTCTTTTCTGATGTTTGCATACTGAGAAGCTGTGAACTTCATGCCATAATCGGCAAATCTGTTCTGGGGATGAGCTAAGAAGATGACAGGCATCTTTTCGCTCATAGCCACTCTGATATTCTGGCTCATGGGGCGGAGTGTATCACAGATTGTAGGTGTGATAACACCATCGAGCTTATCCATTGTGCCGTCTAAGAGCATTTCAAGATCCAGCTGAGCAATGGCACAGTAGAAGGTAGCGCAGTATTCCTTTGCCTTTGTGATAATCTTGTTGTTGCTTCCCCACATTCCAAAGGGAACCATTCCGCCTGCATAAACAAGCTCCTCAGGAACATAATAGGGCATGATTCCGATTGCCTTTTTGCCTGAAGCCTTATAATCGCTAAGCTGCTTTGCAGGATTGCAGGCAATTTCATTAAACTTAGTAAGTAAGCTTTCAATACTCATGTTATTTTGCCTCCTTGTTTGCCTTGTTCTGCTCCATAGCCTCAACAAGACCCTGTACTCTTGTCTCATACTGAGCCGCATTGAAGTTTCTGGGGTCAGCCTGGTCGCCGTCAAAGCCTGCAACAGGAACGCCTAAATCCTTGTTGAAGCGTCTTTGCATCTCAGGCATATAACCGCTCCAGGGCTTGCAGGAGCGATTGTAGTGAACAAGAACACCATCCACCTTGTTGTCGCGGCAGATGCCCTCTCTCCAATCAACACCCTGCTCAATGCAGATGGAATTGGGAGCCTTGCAGTAAGCTCTTACCAGAGAATCCATATCGTCGTAAACAAAGCCGAACGCAGGGGCGTAAACAACCGCCGTTACGTTAAGTCCATTTGCCTTCAAGGGCTTAAAGAGCGCCTTGAGGTCGGGCCAGCAGGGAATTCCCTCAAACATGATTCTGTACTTCTCTTCAAAGGGAAGTGTGGAGGTGCCGTTCTTAACATGCTCCTCAAGCTCAGCTGCCAGCATTTCAAAGGCCTCGGCAGCCTCGGGCTTAACGCGGGCTGTAACAACGTCAGCCATGTGGTTAAAGAGGTCAAAGCCGCTCATGGGAGAGGGCTTATACTGGCAGTAGTCACATACCTTGAGCCATGCTTTGGCACATCTGTTGGCATTGTCACATACTTCCTTGAATCTCTTTTCATCCCACTTGTTGCCGGAAATAACCTCCAGCTGCTTTATAGCATCGTTGAACTGTCCCTTGATGTATTCAACATAGGAATCGTCAACAGTTACATGGTTATTGTAGGGAACATCTATCATGATGAGGGGAATGTTGTTCATACGGCAGATATTCTCATACCACTTTGTCATGCAGTTGCAGATATTGTTGCAGCAGATGACAAAATCAGGGAGGGGAACTCTTCTGGATTCGTTTGTTGTAACAGCACCTGCTGCACAGGCCAGAGAAATTCTTGCATATCCGCAGATATCGGCATCAAAGCCCATATCCTCTGCTATCTGGCACATTCTTTCGCCATCGTGTTGAGCTGCAATTCCGGCAGCCTGATTTTCCGGATATACCACCGCAAGACCTAAAGTCTCACAGATTTCAGCGGGGAACTTTGAGGAAGACCAGCCTACGGGTCTGCCCTCTTCCTTTGCCTTCCAGGCAGCTGCATAAACATCGGATACAACCTTTCGCAGAGCCTGTGTAGCAGGGGAAGCTTCTTTCTTAGGCTTCTTGGGAGCCTCAGCAGCCTGAGTGTTTACCTGATTTTCAGCCATTTTTAAAACCTCCAATATATAACCTGTATCTTACTTAGAACATTTTTCATATCCAAACAAAGCTGCACCTAAAGCACCTACATACTGTGTGATGGGCGAGGTGTAAATTGTTCTGCCAAGCTGCTCCTCAAGGGCCTTGACAACGCCGCCGTTCTGTGCGACACCGCCTGTCATAACAACCTTGTCCCTCACTCCCACACGATTTGCAAGTCCTACAACCCTGTTGGCAACAGAATAGTGTATTCCGTTGATAATATCACACTTGTCAGTTCCCTTTGCAAGCTGAGAAATAACCTCGCTTTCAGCAAAAACCGTGCAGGTGGAGCTTATGGCAATGCGCTGTGTGGAAAGAGATGAAAGATATGCAAGATCTGATACCTTTACCTCCAGAACCTTTGCCATAACATCTAAAAATCTTCCTGTTCCGGCAGCGCACTTGTCATTCATCTGGAAGTTGGTCATGGCGCCGTTTTCAATTCTCAGAACCTTAACGTCCTGACCTCCGATGTCAATAACTGTCTGCACGTCGGGGAAGATAAAGGAAGCACCCTTTGCATGGCAGGAAAGCTCGCTCATCTGCTTGTCGATGAAGTCAATGGAATTTCTTCCATAGCCTGTTGCCAATACATAGTCAAGCTCATCCTTGGAAAGGCCGGATTTCTCTATTACTTCATCAATGGCTCTCTTTGGTCCGGAGGTTCCTGCGCCAAAATCAACAAGTGACTTTGCCACAATTTCCTTGCCGTCTTTGAGCATAACACATTTTGAAGCTGTGGAGCCTACGTCTATTCCGAGAGTATAAATTGCGCCCATTAAATTAAACCTTCCGTTCTTATTAGTAAAATTTTTTCAAGTTTGACAAATGCCCGAAATCAAGTTTCAGGCATTTGCAGCTTTTGATGATTAGTCTTCCTTGGGAACCTGAATAAATACTTCGTTGGGGTCTATTTCTTCTCTTATCATCTTGATGATCTCAGGTGTGGGAGCCTCAAGAAGAACCGCTCTTGAAACATCAATGTCAAAGCCTGTGTTCTCAATGACATCCTCAGGTGAAGATGTGGGGAAATAGCCTGCCAGATACATTCTCTTTGTTTGCTCGTCAAACTTCATGATGCCCTTGTCGGTAACAACCATCTGAGGACCTCTGTTTCCGGGAAGACCTAATCTCTCGCGTCCTTTGGGTCCGTCAATCCAGCCGGGAGAGGTGACATAGTCGATCTTTTCTATAAATCTTCTCTTTTCATGCTGCATCATGATTATTGTGTTTGCATATGTTGCAATTCCGTTTGCACCGCCGGAGCCTGTGAAGCGGGTCTTTGGATGATGATAATCTCCGATTGATGTGGAGTTTACATTTCCATAAGGGTCAATCTGAGCGCCGCCGATGAAGGCTATCAGTCTTTCTCCGTTGTGCTGCCACTCGTTTGCCTCAAAGCCGATGAATCTGACATTGGGCCACTGAACAGCACAGTGAGCCATGAATCTGTTGTCACCTACGGATCTGGGAACCTCTACGGGGTCACAGTCGATAAGTCCGGACTCAACTATAAGCTGGCAGTTGGGGGCAAAGGCCTTCTTAGCCAAAGAAGCTCCGATAAGGGGAAGGCCTGTTCCTACTATAACAATCTGGCCATCCTCTATAACCTTTGCAATGGCAACAGCCTGTAATTCTTTGTTGGTGTAATTGGTGTAATCAGCCATGTTTCTTTCCTCCTTCAATTCCTACTTAACCTCGGTTGCGAAGCCGTAGCCGGGAACATTGTTAAGAGCGATAAGGCGGTTGGCACCTAACTTCTCTCTGTACTCCTCAGGGCTCTTTACGCCGTAAACCCACTCATCCAAAAAGGCCTTGAAGTCCTCATCTGTCTTTGAGGCTGCGCCGTATGCCTTTAAGAATGTGTTGTCATAATCGTAGAAATCATAGCACTGTGTGGGATGTGCGCCGTAGGGCACATGTACAACAGCATCTACACAGAAAGGAGCAATGGAGTTCTTTGTGGGCTCTCTTCTTATATATTCGTTGGACACAAGCTGCTCACAGGTTACAATAACCTTTCTTGCGGCGATAGCTATGTCAACATCATGGAACTCATCTCCGATGATTCTGCAGGTGCCGTCAGGAGAAGCCATCTGAACATGGATGATAGCTGTATCCAGCTTTGGCACGGGAACTGCAACCACCTTCTCGCCGGGCTTGAAGGGGTTGTCGATATATACAAACTTATCGTTGGGAAGCTTGTCGATAGTCTCCCTCACTTCCCTTGAGATGCCCCACTCGTCAGTAAGTCCTGAGCCCATCATAAGGCTGACAGGAAGGAAGGGAAGTCCTAAGGATGCTGCATGAAGCATGAGCATGAGAGCATCCTGAGAATAGTCCTCCATAAGAAGCTCTCCATTTTCATAAGCCTTTCTGAAACGACGGGATACATTTGTCACGCCGGAGTCAGCGGTGTAGCAGTTGATATATGCCTTGACTCTCTTTTCTCCGATGAGCATATCAACGTCGCTTCCGGCAGGGCCTGTTTCAACAATGAAATCGCCCTTGTTCTGACGAAGAATTTCATGAACAGCCGCAATAGGCTTTCTGTTGGTGGTAAATCCTCCGAATGCAATATGATCGCCATTCTCTACAAATTTGGAAACGGCCTCGGAGAGGGTATACACTTTTCCCATGGTAAAACCTCCATAATCTTTCTTGTTGCATAACAGCACCATTGACAGACAATTATCAAGGATGCGCAACTTTCTTAACTGCCCTTTGCGATGAAAACAGCGGGAAGTATTCCTTTAAAAGTTCAAAGCGAGGACAATTTACACACAAAGTATAACATATAAAGACGTGTAAAGATTAGCATCTTTTGTTATAATAGTTGCAAATATTGTGATTGAGTGTTATAATTGCAGGAAAGGAAAACTTTAAATTTCAATTTGTTCAAAATAATGGAAAGGAGGCAGAAATTTGCAAAATGTGACCTATCAGCTGAAAAAGAGCTTTGATGATTCATGGCATATGGACAGACCTCATTTCCACGAGGATGTGGAGATTCTCCTTTGCCTTTCCGACGGAGGGAATTTTTTTATAGACAACAAGCTTTACCCCATAAAATCCGGCGCACTGTTTCTTATAAACGAGGCCGTGCTTCACAGAAGTACGGCAAACAACAGCTATGAGCGCTATATTTTGCATACTCCGCCCTCTGTTTTATCCAATTTATCAACCCCGAAAACTTCCCTTAAAGCATTTTTAAAGAAAAATTGCCTAAATATAAATTTGGATGTCAAAACCACCGCAAGGCTGAAGGAAATGTTTTACGATGTTGAAAATTTCAATGAAGATAGTTTTGGAAGCGACATAAAGCGTATGATGTGCTTTACCTCGCTTCTTTTAGAAATATTCGCAAATTTTGACAAAAATGCCGTTTCTCCCATTGCTGAGGGAAATCCCGATTTTGAAAGGGTTTCTGCAATTTTGAAATTTATAAACAACCATCTTTCAGAAACACTTACATTGGACCTTATAGCACAAAACTTTTTTATCAACAAATACCACCTTTGCCATATATTCAAAAATGCCACCGGTTTTTCTGTTATGGAATATATCATCCATCTGCGCGTGCTCAAGGCAAGAGAGCTTCTCAGAACAGGCATGAGGGTTCAGGAGGTTTCAGAGGCTGTGGGCTTTCAGAATAATCAGCACTTTATAAGAACATTTGGCAATCTCACCGGTATTTCACCAAAAAAATACGCCAACGAGTATCTGTTGGGATATAAAGAATAGGGGGATATCAATGTACACAAGCTTTAAACAGCTGGCTTCTTCTCTTATGGAAAGGGAGGACAAGATGCGTCTTGCCGTTTCTGCTGCCGGTGATTTTCACACCGTTGAAGCCGCAATATATGCCTATAATGAGGGAGTGATAATCCCGATTTTTGTAGGGTGCAGGGAGACAATTTCCGACATTTTAAAAAAGATGGGGCATGATCCCCGCCTCTTTTCCATAATAGATGAAAAGGACGGCGCTCTCTCTTGCAAAAAAGCTGTCTCCTTGGTAAGAGAGGGCAGCGCAGACTTTTTGATGAAGGGCAAAACAGATACCTCTGTGCTGCTTAAGGAGGTTGTCAATAAAGAAACCGGTCTGGGCCTTGGCAAGCTTATGAGCCATGTGGCAATGTTTGAGGTGCCCTCCTTCCCCCGACTTGTGACAATAGTTGACGGAGGCATGCTTACTTATCCTGATTTAGAAGGCAAAAAGGCAATAATTGATAACACTGTTCAGTGTCTCATAAATATGGGATATGAAAAGCCAAATGTAGGCGTTATCGCCTGTGTGGAAAAGCTAAATCCCAAAATGCCTGAGACGGTGGACGGCGACCTTCTTAAAAAAATGAATCAGAATGGGGAAATTAAAAACTGTGTGGTTGAAGGTCCAATCTCCTTTGACTGTGCAGTGGACGAGGAAATATGCAGGCTTAAAGGCTATGAAAGCCCCATTGCAGGTCAGGTGGACATTTTCCTGATGCCCAACATACACACAGCAAATATATGCGGAAAAACCCTTTTGTGCATGGCAGGAGCAAAAATGGCAGGCTTTGTAGCCGGTGCCAGATGCCCCATCATACTCTCCTCCAGAGGTGCCTCAGCAGAAGAAAAATTCTATTCCATCGTTTTAGGTGCAGCTGCTGCTAAAAGGTCATAAAACAGTGTGTTTAAGCCTTAAAGCAGTTTAAATAATTTATGGGAATCGAAGCGGGCGCCGCCACTAAAAAGCTCGTGCGCCCTTTGACCTTGATATCCCAAAGAGAGGAAGTTTTTTGTATGAAATTCAAGGATATGCCCTACAATCGCCCCGATGTTGAAAAAATGAGCAGTGAAATTGCAGAACTTATCGAAAATTTCAAAGCCTCATCAAGCTGCGAGCAGCAAATTTCTGTCATAAAGCAGCTGGAAAAGGTGCTCAACCATTACAGCACTATGGAAAGCATTGCCAATATACGCAGCACAATAGACACAAGGGACGAATTTTATGAAAAGGAAATGGAATTTTATGATTCCTACGGACCTGTTCTCTCTGAAAAGATCAACTCCTTCAACAAGGAAATGCTGTCATCTTCATTCAGAAAAGATTTGGAAGCAAGAATAAGCAGCGTGGCCTTTAAAAATGCAGAATTGCAGTTAAAAAGCCTCTCCCCTGACATAATTGCATTAAAGCAGGAGGAAAACAGGCTTTCAACCGAATACACAAAATTATACGCCAGCGCACAGATCCCCTTTGAGGGCAAGGTTTATACAATAGCACAGCTGGGCAGATTCAAAAAGAGCACCGACAGAGATTTGCGAAAAAGAGCTTTTGAAGCTGAGGGCTCCTTCTTTGATGAGCACAGAAAGGAATTTGACGAGATATATGACAAAATGGTCAAAAACAGGACAGAGCAGGCAAAAAAACTGGGATTTGATAACTTTGTTCCATTAGGCTATATGCGTCAGATGAGAAACTGCTATGGGATAAACGAGGTTGCCAACTTCAGAAAGCAGGTATTGGAGGATTTGGTTCCCATAGTTTTGGATTTGAAAAAGGTTCAGGCAAAAAGGCTCGGTCTTGACGGGCTTAAAATGTATGACGATGATTTCCACTTTTTAGACGGCGATCCTACACCAAAGGGCACACCTGATGAAATATTGGCAGACGGCATAAGAATGTATAAGGAAATGAGTCCCGAAACCAAGGAATTCATAGAGCTTATGGAGGATATGGAGCTGTTTGACCTTCTGGCTAAGGAGGGAAAGGCACCCGGCGGCTATTGCACAAGCCTTCCTGATTATAAGTGCCCTTATATCTTTGCTAATTTCAACGGAACCGATCACGATGTTGAGGTGCTTACACACGAGGCAGGCCATGCCTTTGCAGATTATGTGGCATCAAGAACACTGGAATTTTCCTCCACCCTCTCCCCTTCTCTTGAAGGCTGTGAAACCCATTCCATGTCAATGGAATTTCTCACATCCCCCTGGCATCACCTCTTCTTTAAGGAGGATACAGAAAAATATGAGCTTACACACGCCGAAAAGGCTCTTTCCTTCATTCCCTACGGCACTATGGTAGATTATTTCCAGCAGCTGGTTTATGAGAATCCACAATGGACACCGGAGGAAAGAAACGAGACATGGGCACAGCTGGAAAACAAATTCAGACCTTGGATTGACAAGGAGGGTATGCCGTTTTACGGAAGAGGAGCCGGATGGCAGAGACAGGCCCATATCTATCAGGCACCTTTTTATTATCTTGATTATTGCCTTGCTCAAACCAACGCCCTTCAGGTATTTTCAATATTCCTGAATGACAAAAACAAAGCTTGGGATACATATATGAATTTTGTTAAAATGGGCGGAACAAGATTCTTTACAGACCTTTGCAGAGAAAACGGACTTAAGTGCCCCATTGATTCAGGCTGCTTGAAGGAAACTGTGGAAAAAATTTCTCCCTGGTTAAGTGAAAAGCAAAAGCCCTTTATAAAGTAAACTTTAAAAGCCCCGATTTTCGGGGCTTTTTTAAGCTTCCTCCAATTTATATTTTTGTTTTTTCAAAAGGATCACAAAAGCAAAAAAGACAGAGATAAAGCTCTCTGTCTTTTTGATTTTAAAGGATTATTTATCAATCTCTTCAATTTCTTTTCTATACTGCTCAAGTTCCTTCTGATTTCCGTAAACGAAATGTCCCTCGAGAATTTCTTCCCAAACAGGTCCGTCCTTGGAATAATCATGGCAGGAAGGATCATAAACAATAAGCTTCTTCTGCTTTTCCATTTCAGGATCAGGCTGGGGAACTGCGGAAAGGAGGGCCTTTGTGTAAGGATGCAAAGGATGATGGAACAGCTCCTCTGACTCAGCAAGCTCCACAATTCTGCCCTTGTGAATAACCGCAATTCTATCAGAAATAAATCTTACAACGGAAAGGTCATGGGCTATAAAGAGATATGTAAGTCCTCTTGTCTTTTTAAGGTGATTGAGCAGATTGAGCACCTGCGCACGGATGGAAACATCCAGAGCGGAAATAGGCTCGTCCGCAACAATAAACTCAGGCTCCATAATCAGTGCTCTTGCGATACCGATTCTCTGCCTCTGACCACCTGAAAACTCGTGGGGGAAGCGGGAGGCAAACTCCGGTAAAAGTCCAACCTCACGCAGCACCTTCTGAACCTTTGCTTCTCTGTCAGCATCATCCTTGTAGAGATGATGGTTGATAAGTCCCTCAGATACGATATAGTCAACCTTTGCTCTCTCATTGAGAGATGCCATAGGATCCTGGAATATCATCTGACAGGTTCTGATAACCTCTTTATCCAATTCCTTGGAAATTTTGCCGTTGATTTTCTTTCCCTTAAGATAAATCTCTCCTGCGGATGTGGGGTTGATTTTCAAAATGGCTCTTCCTATTGTGGTTTTTCCGGAGCCGGATTCACCAACCAGTGAAAAGGTTTCGCCCTTGTAAATATCAAAGTTTACATGGTCAACTGCCACAAACTTCTTTTTGCCCTGTCCGAAGGAAATCTGTAAATCTTTAACTTCTATAAGCTTTTCTCTTTCAGCCATGACTGCTACCTCCTAGCTCTCATTTTTTCACGCAGACGGCGCACTGCCTCAGGCTGTTCAATTTTGGGAGCTCTGGGATCTAAGTACCATGTCTTAGCCATATGAGTCTCGCTTATAGGGAAGAAGGGAGGCTCCTTGACAAAATCGATAGCTAACGCCTGCTTGTTTCTGGGAGCGAAGGCATCGCCCTTGATAACATTGAAAAGATTGGGGGGTGTTCCCTCGATGGAGGGAAGCTCCTCGCCCTTTACACCCAGCTGGGGCAAAGAGGAAAGAAGCGCCCATGTATAGGGGTGCCATGCATCATAGAAAATTTCATTTACAAGACCATACTCCACGATCTGACCTGCATACATAACTGCAACACGATCGGCAACATTTGCAACAACGCCCAAATCGTGAGTTATGTAAATAACTGTCATGTTGAGCTTGGACTGCAAATAGCGGATAAGATCCAGTATCTGTGCCTGAATAGTAACATCCAAAGCTGTTGTAGGCTCATCGCAGATGAGTATCTGAGGATGGCAGGCAATCGCAATGGCGATTACTACTCTCTGGCGCATACCGCCGGAAAACTCATGAGGATACTGATTATATCTTCTTTCAGCATCGGGAATTCCAACGAGATTTAGCATCTGCAAGGCTCTTTTCTTGGCTTCCTCGCCCTTTAAGCCCTGCTGAAGCTTAATACTCTCCTCAATCTGCACGCCTATCCTCTTAAGTGGGTTAAGAGAAGTCATAGGGTCCTGCATAACCATGGCAATCTTCTTGCCGCGTATGCCCAGCCATTCTTTCTCGGTTGTGAATTTTGAGATATCTTCCCCGTTATACATTATAGAGCCGCCGACAATTTTGCCGTTGGCATCCAGCATTCCCAAAAAGGATTTGGTGAATACTGATTTTCCGGAGCCGGATTCTCCCACTATTGCAAGCGTCTCGCCCTCGTAAAGGTCAAGAGAGCATTTTCTTATAGCTGTTAACTTACGTCCACGCAGACTGAACTGGATTTCCACATCTTTAGCAGACAATATTGGTTCTTTTGCCATATTATGTGTACCTCCTGTTCTTTATACGTGATTTTTGGGATCTGATGCGTCAGAGAATGCGTTACCGACAAGATAGAATGTGATGGTAACAACAGAAACGATAACTGCGGGGAATACCAGCAAATAGGGGTAATCCAGGAAGAAGGTTCTTGCATTTCTCAAAAGCACGCCCAAGGATGGTGTCTCAATGCCAAGTCCGATACCCAGGTAGGAGAGTGTTGACTCCAAGCTTATTGTTCCGGGGATGGACAAAGCCAATCTCAAAATAATTACGCTGATAAGGTAAGGAAGAATATTTGTCAAAAGTATTCTCCAAACGGGTGTACCCAGTGTTCTGGATGCCAGATTATATTCTCTGTCTCTGTACATAAGAACAAGATTTCTTACGTTTCTTGCCATGACAAGCCAGTTGAAGAGTATAAGCGAAACAGCCATAATGGTAAAGCTCTGACCTATAACCAGCGCTATGATGGTCATGTACAGAATGGTCGGAATAGAGTTTATAACATTGTAAATTTCTGTTATCACTCTGTCCAGCTGTCTTATATATCCCCAGAGACATCCTACAATAACACCCAGGATTCCCTCGCCGATAGCAACAATGAGTGACAGCTTGATGGAGGTCTGTGTAGCATACCAAACCTGGCACCAATAGTCGCGTCCTAGGTTGTCTGTTCCGAACCAATATTCGGAATTCGGGGAAATAAATCCTTTGGTGGTATCAGGCACCAGCTCGGCAAAATTGTAGTGGCCGATAGCAAGTGCTATGAAAGAGAACACAACAAGTGAAATGAAAACTATGCTAAGAACAACGGCTGCCTTTTTCTTGAAGAAGTTCTGAAAAACAGACTTCCAGTAGGAGTATTCAGAATAACCAATCATCTCAGCGGCTTCGGGGGAATATTCTACAAAGTGAAACAATTCATCTTCGTTGATAACTTCCTCTTCTACCTTTGCAGCGGTATTGTTATTATCCATTATCTTGCTCCTCCTTCACCTGTCAATCTTATTCTCGGGTCAACAAGCATCATAAGGACATCGCCTAAAAATACGCCCAGAATACTCAATGCAGAATAGAGGATAACCAGTGTCTGAACAACATTGGTATCATAGCGATTGATGGCATCTGTGAGGAGAGGTCCCATTCCGGGAACGGAGAAGAACTTCTCAACCAAAAGTGAGCCGGCAATCGTAAGCATAAGTGAGCCGGGGAGATATTGTGCAAGAGGAACATATGCGTTTCTCAAAACGTGTCTTACCATTATCTGCTTATCAGATAAGCCTTTGATTCTTGCTAATTTGATGTATTCCTTATTGATTTCATCAATCATGTAACGTCTCATCCAGATGGCATACCACGCGATGGAGCCCAAAGAGAGACACACTATGGGAAGTACGCTGGAAGGTCCGGGATTTCTGGTGGAATACATCGAAGGCAATCCCAGAACTCGCGATCCGAAAATCAGCACCAATGAATATGATACAAGATGGGGCACCGCATTGACAAACACGGTATAGCATGTTCCGACAGTATCTCCTATTTTGTCTTTATGACGAGTCTGGAATATTCCCAATGCAACACCGATAACAATTGAGATGCCCACGGAAATTATGCCCATTTTCATAGATATGCCGAATTTTTTTCCTATTACCTCAACTACCGGAACTCCGTTTTGAATTCTTCGGGATTCTCCGAAATCAAGTCTCAGAAGGTCGCCGTAATAGTTGAAAAGCTGTACAGGAATGGGATCCAAAAGACCTGCCGCAAGAAGCTGCTCCTCCTTCTGCTGAGCTGTAAACTTCATCAGCTGTTCTTCTGTGAAGTAATAGTCAGTAGGAAGGATTCTTAAAAGCAGGAATACAATTGTAACTATTATCAAGACTGTTACAATAGATTGTAACAGTCTTTTTACAGTATACTTAACCATACTTATTTAATAATAGCCGATTGGTTTAACCTTGAGCTGCGTTAGCCTGCTCTGTGGTATAACCGGCATCGTTTGTCTTCCAGTTCTTCATCTTGTCATTGCAGCATCCGAACATAGCATTCATTCTGGAAGAGTTATCAATCTTGCCTAATGCAAGACCATTGCCATAATTAAGAGGAATTACAAGGGCATGCTCGATAAGATAAGCCTCTGCCTTAGCAAATGCTTCATATCTTGCATCGAGGTCATCAATGATGGCAGCAGCCTCATCAACGAGTCTTGTGTACTCTTTGTATGTGTCAAGCAGAGCCTTTGTCTCGGCTGTCTCTTGAACCTTAACAATGTTGGAGTAGTTGTTGGAGTAATAAGCTGTATCCTCTTTCAATGTTTCCTGTCCGAGATAGTTGAGAGGATCACCGTAGTCAGCGCCCCAGCCGTTGTTCTGGATGGAAGCTAACTGAGGAGTTACAACCTCCTTGTTGTTAGAGGAGATGAATTCGTTTATCTTAACTGTGATGAAATCGGTTCCTAAAGCAGTTTCAAAGCACTTCTTGAATACTGCTGCGCTGTCAGCTGCTGACTGGCTTCCTGCCTTGATGTAGTGATCAAGCTGTACAGGGAATGTAACGCCGATAGCTGTAAGCTCTTCCATAGCCTGCTTCTTGAATTCTGCAGCCTTTGCAGCATCAACTCTTATCATCTTTTCCTTGCTGTCAGCAGGAAGTCCTAAATTCTTTCTTACAAGCTCTGTATACTCTGTGCCGTCAGACTTGTAAACCAGGCCCTTCATTGTGTAGAAGTTGTTCTGGCAGGAATAGGGATCGAGCATGTTTGTTCTCTTGTTGTAATCTGTTAAGTCAACGCCGTAGTAGATAGCTCTTCTGAATGCTTCGTTGGCAACAGCCTTGTTCCAGTTAACATCAGGAGATCCGTCCGGAAGCTTCTTGTCATAGTTGAAGTGGATCTGATAGGAGAACTTGGAGGATACATCGGGGATGATGTAGTCGTGGAATTTGTGATTCTCGTTCTCGCTGATTGTCTTTACATTTGCCTCAGTAAGAGGAACATAGTCGATTTCGCCTGTGTCGTAAAGCTGGAATGCAACGTCACCGGATTCTACCATCACGATTCTTACTGTATCAAATCTTGTGGATACTGTATCCCAATACTTGGGGTTCTTTGTGAATATCTTTTCATTTCCGTGAACAAATGTGGTCATTGTGTAAGCGCCGTTGTACCACATGGAGTTGTTGTCCATTGCCTTTACGCCGTCAACGCCCAGCTCGTCGATAAGAGCCTGGCTGATAGGATAAAGTGCAACATATGCGCCTAAGGTGTCAAAATAGGGAAGGTTGTTGGTGCATGTGTAGATAACTGTGCTGGCATCAGGAACTTCAATTCCGACCATCTCGTTGAACTTGCTGCCTTCGCCTGCCTTTAAAGCCTTGGCCTCCTCAGCGGAGAGTCCCTTTGTATATTCATAATACTCTGCAGCGCCTTCGATTGTTTCAAAGGGCATGGAGGAGTTGTTTCCGTCATTCTTGTGGAAGTTGCAGATCCACTCTAAGCCTGTTGCAAAGTCATAAGCGTTGCAGTCAGCCTTTTCGTTTCCGTTTACATCTACCCACTTAACTCCGTCTCTTATATGGAATTTCCATGTCTTGCCGTCATCCTCAGTACCCCATGTATCTGCGATTGCCGGAGCTAATTTACCCTTGGGGTCAACCTCAAGCAGACCGTCCCAAAGGTTTGTAAGGTTTTCAAAGTCTTCATTTCTCTGAGAATAGAGCATATTGAAAGACTCCAACTCTCTGGAAGATCCTTTTGAAATAACCAAATCTGTGATGGGCTTACCGCCACCAGCAGCTTCACCGCTGCCAGGATCTGTGGTGGTGTTTTCACCGCAGCCTGCTAATGCCAATGTTCCTGCAAGTGCAAGAGCCATAGCTCTTGAAAGCATTTTCTTGTTCATTTCTTTCCTCCTAATGTTCCGGTGCTCATTCAGGACACCTTGTTTTGGCCGGATTTGCTCAGGCCGGTTGTTGTTTTAACAGAACAATCTGATCCTTGCTCAAGTACATACTGCAAAAATCACATTGCGTTAAAACTCACTACGCATAATGTTATCAGATTATAAACATTTTGTCAATCTGTACATGTAGCAAAGTCTTTGCAATAATTCTATATGAAATTTTCACAATAACTATTTCTGCAAATGGCTGAAAACAGTAAAATGACCAAGCTTATATTATCTTTTTGTAGATTTTTAAAATTGTTTTTTACAATAGAATATGATATA
>JAHHUC010000031.1 GCA_020024215.1 Oscillospiraceae bacterium
CTTTACAAGGGTTTTTCATTTCTTGTCAATGTTGTTTAATTTTCAAGGTCCGATGCTGTCCTTTGTTTAACTCACGAGACAGCTTAGTCATAATATCACGCTATGACATTTTTGTCAACACCTTTTTGCAAGTTTTTTTAAAAAATCTCGGATTTTCTTGCGGTTGACAGCTCTAAACCCTTTATATATAATGTTTTACGGACATTTTACATCAAAAAAGTTTTGAAATCTATTTGTGAGGTGTATTATTTGAAAGCAGCAATATTTGATATGGACGGAACTGTTTTAGATTCCATGCATATGTGGAACACCGTTCTCCCTGAGCTTTTATCCCGACTTAACATAGAGGAGGATGACAAATTTATATCGGACACCCATTCAATGAGCCTTGACCAGATGGTTCCTTATGTTATAAAGAGATATTCACTGCCCATGACAGAAAAGGAGCTTAGAAGGCAATGGAAGGATGAAATTTTAAAAAGATATATTGAGGACACAAAGCCCAAGGCGCACATAGAGGAGCTTTTGGAAAGCTTCAAGAAAAAAGGCATAAGGATGAGCATAGCAACTCTTACAGATCACGAGCTTTGTGACAGGGTGCTTGAGGCTAAGGGGCTTTCGGAATATTTTGACTTCATCTTGACCACAGAGGATGTAAGCATGGTGGGCAAGGAGCATCCGGACCTGTTTTTAAAGTGTGCCGCCTCAATGGGGGCAAAGCCAGAGGAATGTGTGGTATTTGAAGATTCCCTCTACCCCATACCTGCGGCAAAAAAGGCAGGCTTCACCGTATTTGTAATAGAGGAAAGCAGCATGATAAGGCACAAGGAAAGGCTTACATCCCTTTCTGACAGATATATAAGGGACTTCAGAGAGCTTTTGTAATTTTAATTGAGGCAAAAAGCTTTATATGCCGGTGGGAATAATTTGTGTGCAGATTTTAGAAAAGGAGTGTTTGGAATGAAAAAATTTCTATCATTCGGACTTGCTATGGCAGTAACTCTTGCTTTAATTGGGTGCAGCAGTAATGATGAACAGACAGCATCTTCCCAAAGCAGCAGCATTTCAGAAGATATTTCTGAAATTACAGAAGAAAAGACTTATTTTTATAACGGAAAAGAGTATAAATCCAATGAGCTGTCTTCAGATACCATCAAGTGGCTTGAAACGGATATATCAGAAAGGGCATTGAGCAGCTACTGCCCCGGTGAATTTTCAGTCTGCATTGTAACCATGATAGAGCAGAATGTGTCCTTTGAGCTTACAGATGAGGAAACAGCCTATATTTCAGAAATAACAGAAGAAGGTTCCTGGCAGGAAGGAATTACAGAATGTTTCATGGACTATAAAATCACACTGAACGGAAAAAATCTCATGTATCATTCAGACTGCGGAACCTTCAACAGCTCTGATCATGCCTTTGGCGCAGAAAAAGACGGGGTAAGCCTTAAACTTTCCCCGCCCCTTAAAGAAAAGCTTAACGGCATACTTTCAAAGTACCCTCCCAAGTAAGTTTTTTGCATTTTTAATTACCGATTATCAGAAAATCTTAAATAACATACAAAGCCGGCTTTTGGTTAAATTCCAAAGCCGGCTTATTTTGATTTTTGGGCTTTATCTGCTTTCCTTCAATTCCTTTAATATTTCTCCGCCGTCCAGCCCCTTTAAGGGCAGAAGGTTAAAAAGCGACAGCAGCAAATTTATTTTAAATAGCTCATCAAGCCTCCAGATAAATGCTGCGGCTGCAAAAAGAAGCCCTGCAACAGGTCCTGCCATACTCACAAGTATAATTTCCTTGCCTGTAAAAAGGGCTGTTCTTTCCATTTTAAATTCAATTCCCTTAAGATCGGCTTTGATTTCTCCCACATATCCGCCTAAAAGCTTCAAGGCCAGTATGTGTCCTGCTTCATGCACAAGCACAGAAATTATAAGAGGGAATATTTCAAGGCCAAATGAAGCGCCCAAGGAAAGCAGCAGAAGCAGCCAGAAGCTTATTTTAAATTTCATATGTAAAATCCCTGAAAGCGCTCATAGGGTTTATATATTTTCCGTCCTTTATTATTTCAACATGAAGATGGCTTCCTGTGGCAAGGCCTGTTCTGCCCACCCTGCCCACAGCCTCGCCCTTTCTGAGCAATGTGCCCTCTGATATCAGCACCTCATCCAGATGGCAGTATTTTGTTTCAAAATTGCCGTGGGAAAGTATGCAGTAATTGCCGTCGAATTTATTTAAGCCCACCTTTTGGCATTTCCCGGGATATAAAGCTCCGACCCTCTGTCCCTTAGGCGCCTTTATATCCAGCCCCACATGAAATTCATCCTTTTTTAAAATGGGGTTAAGCCTTTCTCCAAACTGCGAGGTTATGTTCCCCTCTATGCTCAAGGGCTCGGATGCCTTTGATGTGAATATGGCCTCCCCCAGAATTTTGTCAAGATATTGTGTTGTCTCCTGATCCTTTATAACGCCTATTTTCTCACCGAGAGAATTTTCACGCATCAGATGATAAAGGCTTTTTTTAAGGCTTTCGTTTTGAAATATCACGCCGGACATGAACATAAGCGCACATATGCAAAGGCAGAGTATCGCCTTTACGGCTGAGAGAAGAAATACCCTTTCCTCCTTGCTTCTTCTTGCCCTTTTTTTTATTTTTTTCCTCAATAGAAACACCCCCACCAAATATATATTCGGCAGGGGCAGGACAAATTACACTATTGTTTTTTTCTGCAGCTTTGGCATATGCCAAACAGAAGAATTTGACAGCCGTCGGCTGCGAAGCCGTGCTTTTCTTCAATTTCCTCCACAATATCGCTTAGCTCGCAGAAGGGCTCCACATCCTCTATGCTGTTGCATATGCGGCAGAAAAGATGGTTGTGATAGGAAAGATTTCCGTCAAACCTGTCGGATTTTCCGTCTATCTTTATCCTTTTGATATAGTTGTTTTCAGAAAGCTGATTTAGGTTTCTGTAAACGGTGGCAAGGCTGACAGAGGGACAATCCTCCCTTATATTCTCATATACCGTTTCAGCCGTGGGATGACATTTCACCGACCTTACATAATTGAGTATCATCTCTCTTTGTCTGGAATAATTCATAAATCACACTCCTTTTGCTATTCAAACAAGGCAAAATCCTTTGTGAGAAGCCTGTTTCTTGCTGTTTTGGTAAAATACGGCTCAAAGCCCTCATATCTATTCAGGGCATCCAGAATGAGTGAGGGATTGAGGTTTGTTTCAACACCTGCACGGCACCTTACGTCTATCCTTGACTTAAAGCCCTCTCCTGTAATTTCCAAATCGGTAAAAAGCTCCCTGATGTTCTGCTGCTTTATGCCTTTTTTGGTTTTCTTGTCCACATTTATTTCATCCCTTGCTTTAAGACGCCCCACAGCCTCTGCTGCAAGCTTGCTGTCACAATCGAGAAATACGGAATAATCTGCCCACATAATTTCCTTAGGATCAAGCACAGGCTTTGCAGCTTTTATAATCTCTATGCCCTCAGGAAGTGAATTGTTGAGCCTTTGGCTTATTTCAAAAAAGGGAAGCTCATCTGTGAGCTTTATGTCGCAGATTTCCATTTTACCCTCCACACCCAAGGAAAGAGGGAGCGCAAAGGTTCTGTAAAGGTGGGGATTAAAGCCCATAGTGTACCGGGCAGGAATACCCGATCTTATGATGGCGCGGCTCATGCACCTGCTTAAATCCAGATGACTTATGTAGCAGGCCCTGCCCTCTTTTTTAAAAAACAGCCTGACAGGATAGCTTGCTATTTGATCCACTGACATTCACCCCCTGTAAGCCTTTGGGCGCCGCAGCCGTTGCAGCCCTTTTGACAGCTGTGTGTGGTAACTGCCGAGAGAGCCTTCTTGTGCTCTTTGATAAAATAGCTTTTTGTCACGCCGTAATCCAGATGATCCCAGGGCATAACCTCATCATAGCCTCTTTCCCTGTGGGCATAAAAATCGGGTGATACACCTGTTTCCTCAAAGGAATCGAACCAATCCTTGGCTGAAAAATGCTCGCTCCAGGAATCTAAATGGGCGCCCTTATTGAAGGCTCTTAAAATGGCTTTTCCCACCCTTCTGTCCCCTCTTGCCAGCACAGCCTCGATTATTGCGGTTTCAGAATCGTGATAGCTGAAGGAGATTTTTTTGGATTTTATTTCATCCTTTATAAGCCTCTGCTTTCTTCTAAACTGCTCAATAGTGTCCTGAGGGGAAAACTGAAAGGGTGTAAAGGGCTTTGGCACAAAGCAGGCGACCGAAATATTTACAGATACCCCCTTGCCCTTAGGTCTTTCGGGCAGCTCATAAAACAGGTTTACAATCTTTTGAGAAAGCTCAACTATCCCCTTTAAATCCTCATCCGTCTCTGTGGGAAGCCCCATCATAAAGTACAGCTTTACAGCTGTATAGCCTGCCTTGAAGGCGGTTTCACAGGTGGAGAGTATCTCCTGCTCGTTCAGATTCTTGTTGATCACATCCCTCAGGCGCTGGGTTCCTGCCTCGGGTGCAAACGTAAGCCCGGTTTTTCTTATGCGGTTTACCTTTTCCAAAAGCTCGCCGGAAAAGCTGTCTATTCTCAATGAGGGCAGAGAAAGGGAGGTGTGCCTGCTCTCTGTCCAATCCAAAAGCTCATCCAGCATGCCCTCCAAGCCGGTGTAATCGCTGGTGGATAAAGAACATACGCCCAATTCGTCATAGCCTGTAAATTCCAAAAGCTTTTTTGAAATGTCCGCAGATTTCTTATAGCTTCTTTCTCTTATGGGCCGGTATATGAAGCCTGCCTGACAGAATCGGCAGCCCCTGGGGCAGCCTCTGAAAATTTCCACCACCGCCCTGTCATGGATAATGTCTATATAGGGCACAATAAATTTATCAGGGTAAAATGCCTCGTCGAGATTTTTGACAGCTCTTTTGGTTATTATTTCGGGCGCTTTGTCCAAGGGGATATATTTTTTTACGGTTCCGTCGTCATTGTAGCTTACATCGTATAAGGACGGCACATAAAAGCCCTCCAGCTTTGAAAGCTCCTTTAAAATTTCCCTTTTGGAAAGCCCCTCTTTTTTTCCTTTTTTGATTATGTCAAAAAGCTCGTCAGAGCTTTCCTCCCCATCTCCCAAGGAGAACACATCAATAAAATCACAGAGCGGCTCGGGGTTTGAGGCGCAGGGGCCTCCTGCCACAACTATGGGAAAGCTGTCGTCCCTTTGCTCTGCCAGCACAGGGATTCCTGCCAGCTTGAGCATATAGAGTATGCCGGTATAGCTCATCTCATACTGCAAGGTGAAGCCCACAAGGTCAAAATCCCTTATGGGGTCAAGGCTCTCCAGGCCGAAAAGCAAAATGTTGTTTTCCTCCATAGCCTTTGCCATGTCGTCGTCAGGGCAGAAAACCCTTTCGCACCAAACATCCTCCCGCCTGTTTGCCTGATAATAAAGTATCTTCATGCCAAGATGGCTCATGCCCACCTCATAAAGATCCGGGAAGCAGAAGGCATACCTAAGCATATCCCCATCTATCTTCTTTACAACAGAGCCAACCTCACCGCCTGTATATCTGGCAGGCTTCTGAACAGCAGAGAGTATAAGCTCCAAATCGGAAAGTTTCATATTTCCTCCTCATAACATCAAAATTTAATAAGGTCTGAGTGCGCCTATAAAGGCTCATCCTCGCCGATTCCTTTTTTCTTTAGACGATTTTTTATAAATTGTCCCATGCAGGTGTAGATGACCGAGAAAAGAGGTATGAACACCAGCATGCCCAATATACCCATCAGGCTTCCTCCGCAGGTTACAGCCGCCAGAACCCACATGGAGGGAAGCCCCACCGAGTTGCCCACAACCTTTGGATATATGAGATTTCCCTCCACCTGCTGAAGAACAAGAAAGAGGAGTATGAACCAGAAGGCCTTTACAGGGTCCTCGGTGAATATCAAAAACACACCCACACCGCAGCCTATAAAGGCGCCCACAATGGGTATAAGGGCTGTAAAGGAGATCAGCACGCCTATCAGAAGGGCATAGGGGAATTTCAAAAGCCACATTGAAAGCGTGAACATTGAGCCTAATATGACAGCCTCAAGGCACTGTCCTGTCACAAAGGAATTGAGGGTTTTTCTGCAAAGAGCCAAAAAGCCGCAGATCTGCTCTGCTGTTTTCCTGCGAAAAAGTGCCAGAATGATATTTTTTCCGCCCAAGACAAGACTTTCCTTATTCATGAGCATATAAAAGGAGAAAACTATTCCCAGTATAACCATTGCTATGCCGGAGACAACAGACGAAAACACATTCACCGTGGAATTTATAAGCCTTGTGCCTGCATCCTGAAAATAGGAGATGAGCTGTGTCAAAAATTTCTGCTGGTCAATGGATATGCTCTCAAGGGCAGTTCCCATCTCAGGATATGCCTCCTTTACGGAAACAGCCATTTTGCCCAGGCTTTCAGCCATGTGAGGCAGAAGTGTTGCAATTTTCATAACAGTCCTTCCCAGCTGGGGGACAACCATAAACACCACAACAAAAATGATCAGAACTATCACAAGATAGGATGCCACCACCGACAGCACACGCCTTAATTTTTTTTTGATATTCAGCTTTGAAAAAAGCCTGCTCTCAAAAAAATCCATAGGTATGTTTACCACAAAGGCGATCACAACACCCAGAAAAAGCGGCGACAGGGAGCCTGTTATCACCTTTACTGCACCGTATATGGGGGAGATGTGCTGCAAGGTCCAAAAAAGGCAGACGGCAAAGGCAACCAATATGAGCGGCCGCTTCAGTTGTTCGGTATTTTTCAATAACTTTCATCCTTTCCTAGCTATTATACACCAAAACGATAATTTTTACTATTTTATTTTTTAAAATTTAAAAATATTTTCAAATTTTTTGGGAAATATAAAAAAGGGAGGCGATAAAATGGAAAACAAAAATATCGGATGTTCAGTGGATGGCTGCAAATTCCATTCTTCCTGCCAGAATTGCTGCACACTTTCTGCAATCAATGTAGGCAAGGACGGAAATGCCACAAAGGACCCCCACTGCACCTGCTGCAATTCCTATACACCTAAGGAAAAGGCATAATATAAACTTAACCGCCCAAATATTGGACGGTTAAAGCTTGACTGCCAATGACAGAATCAAATTCTCCCGGATTTTTCCAACGGCCCCTTAAGCCCGAGCTGTCTTATGAAGGCTCATAAGGCAATCCGGATATCCTAAGGACAGGTCATAAGCAAAAAAAGGGGGACAAAAGGGCTGCTTTTAAAGCACAGCTTTTAAAAGCTGCGGTATGGCTTAACCCAAGCTGTGCCGCAGCTTTTTTATGGGATAAAGCTTAAGAGAAAGGAAAATTTCAAACCTGCCTTATTGCTTGCATGCCCTTATTCCCCGCCTTGATTTACACAGCGTCTTTAAATTTGCAAGCAGCAGAAAATATGAAGAGGCAGACTGCTTAAAGCCGACAGGAGAATGGTCCTTTTTAACTCTGCCCGTTTAAGCTTAAGCCTTTTGCATATAACTTTTACAAGGCCTTTTCTGCAAATGACAACGGCTGCTGCCTGATGTAAAAACAGCATCCTTTGCCAAACAGCTTAGCTTCTTTTAAGAAAATCTTGATATAATAACATTTCCCTGCTTTTTTAGATGCCATAGAAGCCTTCACAGCTGCTTTCTTAAATGTTAGCTGACTTTTTCCTGATATCAGTAAAAAGTTCCTTGCAGCCGGGGCAAATTACAGGTGAAAATGCAGGATAAGCTGCAATTTCATCGGGCTTATCCACAATTATCTATATCCTTCCTTATTTTGCATTTTTGCTTTTTTGCAGCTTGCTCTTTAAAAAAGAAAGCCTTCCCCACCTGTTTTTTAAATTATAAAGATGCGCCTGTTCCCGGGTTATAGGGTATGCTTCCGCCTGTGGGGCCCTGTGTTCCGGGTGCAGAGGACGGAACAGAGGGTGTTGATGCAGGAGGTGTGGCTGCAGGAGGTGTTGATACAGAGGGAGTTGTGCTTGCAGGGGGAACAGCTGCCGTATTTGAAGCAAGAGCAACATCAGATAACACATAGCTTCCAAGCTTGCTTGTTCTTATGATAAAGTTGCCGTCGCTGACCTTTGTAACATCAACAAGGCCGGACTGTGTGCGCTCGTAAACATACTTATAGCTTTCCTTGGGTATGGTGAGCACCATAGCCTTTCTGGCTGTTGCGCCGTCAAAATCATAAAAATCAAGGCTGGCGTTCATATACTTTTCACCAAAGGACATATCATAGGATGTGTCGCAGGAAATTACCATATCGGTTTTTACTCCTGTGGAATCAATTTCCAGTGTTGCCTTTTTGTTTTCAATATCATATGTGTCCTTTGTGTCATCTAAGGAGATAACTGTGGGCTTCTTTGTTATTTCATAGCAGTCGTCATACTCTATGTCATAAGAGCCTGCAATTTCATTGCTGAAGTCCTCGCTCTGTCCGTCCTTAAAATAAAGCTCTGCGCTCTTTATATCCAAAACAATCTCCTTGTCCTTATAGGCGGAGGAGGAAATGGATTTAAGCTTCATGGCTGCAAAATAGGCATAATCCCCATTGAATTTTCTTCTTGAAACAGAGAGATTTCCCGAGGAAAGAACGCTCACCTTTTTGTCGGTGGCATAATCGCTGCCCTCATATTCAAGCTTGAGCTTTGTGGGTATCTCATCATCGCTCATGTTCTTTACATAATCCTTTATATGAATATAGTAGGTTGTGCCGGGAATAAGTGTGGAGCCGGCAGATACCAGATCCCCATCCTCATCCACCTCATAAATGTCACCTGCGGCAAAGCTCACAATTCCCGCAGAGAGAATCATGGCTGCTGATAAAATTAACGAAAGAAATTTTTTCATTTTAATTATCTCCTTCCCTTTCTTTGTTAAGGACAGTATATCATTACATAATGGGCTATTCAAGCCTTATTTGTAAATAAGAATTGGCAATTATTCCCTCTGCGCTGCCCCTGTGGGCGGATTGTATATATCCGGTTTTTCAGCCCTTGCAGCAAGCGGCCTTTGGGATATGACATAATCCCCCAGCCTTCTGGTTTTTAAAACAAAGCCGCCCTTTTCCGCGCTGTATTTTGCATCGGCTCTTTTAAGGCTTTTGTTTACCACCTCATATATAAAGCTGTTTTCAGGATAATACAGGAGCAGCTCCCCCACCCTGTCAAAAACAGGATTGTGAATAAAGCGAAGATATTGGAGCTTTTCCTGAGGATAGCCGTACATTATGTCAGAAAACGGCGACAGAGTGTAGCCCACATTGACAGCTCCCTGATTGAAGGCATCCACAGAGAACTGTGCCTTGTCATCAAATATCAGATTTGCCTGATGGACAGAGGAATCAAAATTTATATAAAAATCCTTTCCGTCGCAAAGGTAATTGTCTGCATAGGGATTGGCGCCGTCATCTCTTATGACAAATGAGAATTTTCTTTTGTAATTTCCTGTGGAATGGGCACCCAGAGTTATTGAGCCTCGGACATTTGCCTTCTGCTCCCCTGCCAGAAACAAAACCGGCAGCACAGCCACATAGCTGTATCCCTGCTTTTTTCCCGTTTCATCATAGAGCATCCTGTATTCTATATAGGGGCGGGCTGTAAATTCCTCCCCCATCTCCCATCTCACGGTAAAAAGCTTGAGATTTTTTATATCCTCTGCCCTCTGTGCATTTTCTATGGGGAAAATGACCGCTGCACCCGGCTTTACCGCACGGATCAGCGAGCCGCGCTCCTCAGGGCAGAAAACTGCGTTGCTGCCATCGAGTATATAGGCCTTTGAGGCGGATATAACCGGAGTTGAATCTGCATAGGCAAAGGAACACACAGGCAGCAGCATAAAAAAAGCAGCAGCTGTTGCCAGAAATTTTTTCATCTGCTTCCCTCCATTCTGTTTGCTTTTTGATTATATAATAATTTCTCTTTTTTTTCAATCAGATATTGACAAAACATATTCCTTGTTGTAATATATTTAAGTGGTTATGCCGCTGTGGCGGAATAGGCAGACGCAAGGGATTTAAAATCCCTCGGTGGCAACATCGTGCCGGTTCAAGTCCGGCCAGCGGCACCAAAGGGTTTGAATGCATATGCATTCAAACCCTTTTTTGCTGTATTATGCCGCAAATATTTGCGGATTTTGATTTTTAAGCTTTTTAAAATGCTCCTCTGCTCTTTATTTTAAATTTGAGTCCGATTGCCTGACATTGGTAAAAAAGCGCTGAAAATATCATTGTGAAATGAGATATCTCTTCCCCTTGATGAAATAAGCTGCCTTTTTATATTTCTGTTTCCGTATATCGGTGTGCCTGTTGTTTGTTTTCAAATTAAAGCGCTCTATTTATCCCTCTTTTTGATTTCTTCCGGAATCTGAGCCAAAAGCTCCTCTTTTGAAGGCTTGTGCTCTTTATTTTTTTCTTCAAGCTGCCGGTCTTTTTTCTCATGGCTGCCCTTTCATGTATGCCGTTTATAAGCTTTACCATAGAGAAGATGATAAATGCCGCTATGAGAAAATTGACAACCGAGGCTATAAAGCTGCCTATCAAAATTTCAAAGCTGCCTATGCGGATTACCACCTCAGAAAAGGATGAGGTGGTAAAAAAACACCCGCAAAGGGCATGACAACATCCTTTACCAAGGAATCCACAATTGATTTGAAGGAGGCTCCTATTATCACGCCCACAGCCATATCCATCACATTGCCCTTGAAGCAAATTCCCTGAATTCAGAAAGAAAGCCCCTTGCCCTGCTCATTTTTATCATTCTTCTTTACATTATTTTACATTATCAGGAATAATATTATCATAATAATATTAAAAGATCTATTTTTGACAGCTGCTGTGTGATTTTAGTCCCTTGAAAAGAAATTGCAGCTATGCTAAAATTACGTATATGAAAATTGCAGGAGGAAAAATTTTGAAATTCATTTCTTGGAATGTAAACGGTTTAAGAGCCTGCCTTCAAAAGGGCTTTGAGGATTTTTTTTATTCTGCCGATGCGGATTTTTTCTGCATACAGGAGACAAAATGCCAAAAGGAGCAGGTTGACTTTAAGCCCGAGGGCTATGCTGCTTTCTTTAACAGCGCCGACAAAAAGGGCTACTCGGGAACAGCAATTTTTGCAAAAAAAGAGCCGCTGAATGTATTTTACGGCATAGATGACATGTATAATGATGAGGGAAGGCTTATAACCTTAGAATACGACAGCTTTTATCTTGTAAATTCCTATTCGCCCAACTCAAAGGAAAAGCTGTCAAGGCTTGATTACAGAATGGAATTTGAGGACAATTTGAGAAATTATCTCACAGGCTTAGAGAAAAACAAGCCGGTGATACTTACAGGAGACTTAAATGTTGCACATGAGGAAATAGACCTTAAAAATCCCAAAACCAACCATAAAAACGCAGGCTTTTCTGATGAGGAGAGGGAAAAATTCAGCCTGCTTTTAAAAGAAGGCTTTGTTGACAGCTTCCGAAAATTAAATCCCACACTTGAGGGAGCATATTCCTGGTGGTCATACAGATTCAATTCAAGGAAGAACAATGCCGGATGGAGAATAGATTACTTTGTTGTATCAAATAAGCTTGCAGACAAAATAAAGGATGCGAGGATACATTCTGATATTTTAGGAAGCGACCACTGCCCTGTATCCTTGGATATGGAGCTTTGATAAATTTATTTATAAGGAGATATATCTATGAAGCATTTGATTATGTTCGGAACACCCACATGACCGGGCTGCAACCCTGTGAAAGAGGCTCTTTCAGCAAAAAACATTGAATTTCAGTTTATCGACATTTTTGAAAACCCCATGAACATGAAGAAGTTTTTAAAAATAAGAGACACATCAGAAGAGCACCGAGAGGCAAGAGAAAATCACTATATCGGAATCCCCTGCCTGCTTTGTGACGGCAAGGTAATACTCCCCCACGGACCTGAGGATGCTGTTTCCAAGATAGAGGAAATGGAATAATTTAAAGGCGGTGTGCAATCAAAAGCTTGCATGCTGCCTTTTTTTGTTGCATCAAGACCATATTGGTGATAAAATCAGCAAAAAGGCAAAATATTCACATTGAGGGGGCAAGGCAGATGGCAGAATATCTGTGCAGGGCCCTCCATAGGCGCAGGAGAGCTAAAAAAGGAAAAGAACAATAAGATCACACATACTGATAATGAGTGGGACAGATTTATCTGTAATGATGACTTTATAGATGGACTTCCTCAGCCAAAATTTATAGATTTAAAAGAAACAGGAAAAGATGCTGTGGATCTGTTGTCAATACCGTCATTTCCCAAAATTATAAATCACCTATCTGCAATAGAGGATAAAAAGAGCTGCAATAACGACTTTTGGAATTGGTCAGGCTGTCACTCATGGTGTCAGAAAAGGCATGGATCAGCAGGTTCTTTCTGTGCTTACAGAGGGAATACATCCGGCGGATGTCTGCTGTTTGCCAATCCCGACAGCAAAAATAAATTTTTGGGCTTTCGCCCTGTATTAGAAATAAACTTTGCAGATTTTAAAGACTGTTAAAGCAAAAAAGCTGAGATAAAATTACCTCAGCTTTTTTTATATGCAGTTTTTATGCCTTACAGCTGCATAGAAATCTATATATTTTCCAGATAGCTTATTATGGTATCAAGCGCAAGCTTGGTATTTCCGCACTGACAATGGTTTGAGGCGCTCTCCTTTTTGGTAAACAGCCTCAATGTGACTGATTTTGCATTCACAAGGCTGTCCAATTCCTCCTTATAAAGTCTCCAGTCTATGAAGTGATCCTCCTTGCCGTGAAGTATCAATATATCCTGAGTTATCTTATCTGCTGTATTTAGCATCTGAAAATCGTTCAGCCCCTTTAAATAATCATAGGGTGTTTCTTGTCCGTAGGCGTACATTCCGTGCTCAAAAACCCACTGCATAAAGCTGTCCTTTTTCATTTGGCTGTACATAATGCTGTTTACAATGCCCCTTTGACCGGTTTTAAGCAAAAAGAGGAAAAATGACCTTACCGGCTTTGGCATATCAAAAATACACACATGAAGAAAGCTTGGGAAAATTGACCATGCCACAATATGGGCTATCCTCTTTTCAAATGCGCCGGCTCTCGGAGCAAGCATGCCGCCTAATGACACGCCTATGATAGTTACATCCTTCAAATCAAAATAATCCAAAACGGCTTTAACCGGCCCTTCCCACCGGAAAGTGAATTTTTTGCCCTGCTCTCTTAAAACTCCCCCCTGTCCGGGGCCTTCAAAGAGATATACGTCATAGCCATTTTCTGACAAATACAGCATGGGGAAAAACAATTCCTCAAAATAGCTGTCGTTTCCGCCGTGGAAAAGAATTGTGCCCTTTTTTTCTGTTTTGCTTTTTGCACACATTACAGGCAGGGTGTAATCCTCAAAGGGTACATCTGCCCTTTCCACCCTTTTGCTTTCAAAATAATTGCTGTAAAAGCTGTAAAAAAGCTCGGATGCCTTTTTATAATATTTTATTTTGTCAGCGTCTTTATCCGACATGAAAAATTCGCTCATCCTGTAATAGGCTATGGCATTTTCTGTTCTTTTTTCAGCCAGCGCTCTGTCGCCTAAATCTATAAGCACCTTTTTCCAATCGGAATTTGATTTTATTTTTTCTGATACAGATCTCACCTCATTGAGATCTCCGCCGTCCCAGTTTATAAGCCTGTTTAACTGAAAATTATAATTTGCCTGCTTGTTCAATTCATAAATGCCTGTTTTAAAATCCATAAAAACACCTCCTCACTCATTATAGGAGATGAAATCGGAAATAGCTTTCATTTAAACGCTATATTTTCTGCGCCTTCAAAAAATCTGTGAGAGATATTCCGTAATGCAGTGTGCAGGCTCTTGAAAAATGGGAGGAGCTGGAAAAGCCCGAGGCTATCGCCGCCTCTGTTATGCTCTTTTTTTCATTGACAACAAGGGCATACGCCTTTTCCATCCTCTTCAAAAGGAGATAATTTTTAAGGTCTATTCCCATTTCCTCTTTAAAAAGGTGAAGAAAACGGCTTTTGCTAAGACAAAGCTTTTCAGACAGCAAATCATATATTCCCTTGTTTATGCTCTTTTCCTCTTCGATATATTTTAAAGCTTCTGATATCCTCTCATCCAAAACAAGAAAGTTCGGCCTGTCACATTGAAATTGACTCATCACATATCTGTCAATATCCTCCAGAGATTTTTTGCTTTTCATAAGCTTTACAGCTCCCCTTTCAACCTCCTCTTCCAGACTGTTTTGACAGCCCTTTGAAAGATATCTGTCATCTATTATTTTTGAAAGGCGGGATGTTTCGTCAATGAGAAAAACAACCATCAGAGAATCCCTCTGTCTTTTTGCCCAATGAAGGCTCCAGGACTGTATGACCATAGAATTTGCCGTTTTCTCGTCTTTCTCTGTCATGCACAAAAAGGGCTTGTCTGATATCAATATGTGCTTTGAATAGTGTCTGTGAGGCCGCAGATCTGCATATTTTGCAGATAAAACTATTCTGTCATTTTTATAAAGCATATTCTCCATCCCTTTTGCCCTTCCCTCTTGTTTACAGATCTGACTTTAAAAGCAAAAAGCCAACAGAAGAAGCCAAAGGCCTCTTTTGCCGGCTTTTATCAGCTAAGCTGCAAGCTTATTTGTTATCAACCTCATACATATGCTTTATGAGCCTTAAGGTCTGCATGGAATAGCCCATTTCGTTGTCATACCATGCTATTACCTTTACAAATGTATCTGTCAGCATAATTCCTGCACCGGCATCAAAAACAGAGCCGTAGGTGGAGGATAAAAAGTCTGAGGAGACAAGGGCCTCATCTGTATAGCCCAGAATATCCTTCATATATCCCTCGGAGGCATCCTTCATCACCTTGCAGATTTCATCATAGGTGGTGCTCTTTTCAAGATTGCAGGTGAGGTCAACACAGGAGACATCCAGCGTGGGAACTCTCAGGGACATACCGGTCAATCTGCCGTTTAAAGAGGGGATAACCTTTCCCACAGCCTTTGCAGCGCCTGTGGAGGAGGGAATGATATTGCCGGAGGCAGCCCTTCCTCCTCTCCAATCCTTCTTGGAGGTGGAATCCACTGTTTTCTGTGTGGCTGTGATGGAGTGAACGGTTGTCATAAGGCCGTCCTTGATGATAAAATTATCATGCAGCACCTTTGCAATAGGCGCAAGGCAGTTTGTTGTGCAGGAGGCGTTGGAAACAACATTCATGTCGGGTGTATAATCCTTTTCATTTACGCCCACAACAAACATGGGAGCATCCTTTGAGGGAGCAGAAACAATGACCTTTTTGGCCCCGCCCTCCAAATGGGCAGAAGCACCCTCTATCTCCTTGAATTTGCCTGTGCATTCGATGATGTATTCTGCGCCGCAGTCCTTCCAGGGGATAAGCTTGGGATCTCTGAAATCATAGATGGGAATTTCCTTGCCGTTGAGGTAGAATTTTCCGTCTCTTCCCTCAGCCTTGCCGTCAAACCTTCCGTGAACAGAGTCATAATTTGTCATGTAAGAAAGATATTCCACTGTTTTGTCAGGCGCATTTATTCCTACAATATCATATAAAGAGGGGTCCTTTGCAGCCAGTCTCACAATAAGTCTGCCTATTCTTCCATAACCATTGATGCCTATTTTGATAGCCATAATTACTTCCTCCTGAATTTCCGAATTTGATGTATATATTCTACAACTTTTTTTGTAAAATAACAATATGTAATAGGAAATTTGAGCATTAAATTTATGCTTTGGGAAAGAAATATTGAATATTTTTAAAAACCATGTTAAAATTAAATGAATAGCAAAGGGAGGAAATACAATGACAAATGAAATTGAGTTTTTATCATCTGTATATGAAGAATTGAGCGCTCCCTTTTTGATATCAGACAGAAACGGCAGCATAATCCGGGGAAACAAAGCCCTTTACAGGGAATTTTCCGACATGAGAACCGGCAACAGCTTATCCCTTGTTTTTCCAAAGCAGTCGGTGGAGGAAATTCTTTCTGTCAGCGAAACCTCCCGCATCTATATTCACGGGCTGGATTTTTCTCTCACAGTCATGCCCTCAAGGGAATATGTCTGCATCCTTTTTTTAAAGGATGAAAGCAGGGCGGATGTTATGAAATCTCTTCTTATGCCCATGCCCCATGTTTTTCGCTCCTCTGTCTCCGAGATGCTGCTCATCGTCTCCTCAATTTACGCAATGGGCGAGGAAAACGAGGATTACAGGCTTATGGAGCTTTCTCAGAAGCTTAACCTCAGCTGCTATAAAATTTTAAGGGGCAACAACCTTGTTTCCTCCTATTGCCGCCAGATATGCCCATCGGAAAAAAAGGGGGAGCTTATAAACCTTTCCGCCCTTTTGAAAAATGTGGGCGACGCCGCAAGAATAGTGTGCAATGACCTTGAAATAGCCCTTGAGGTGCAAATAGAGGATGAGGATGTAGTTATACTTGCAGATGAAAATTCAATTGTGGAATCCGTGCTTGCAGTTATAGACAACGCCTGCAAGTTTTCCTATTCCAAGGAGCCTGTAACGCTTAAATTAAAAACCATAGGAACCAATGCGGTGATATCCGTTTCGGATAAGGGCAAAGGCATACCCCCTCATGTTATAGAGCATATATTTGAGCCGTATTACACCTACAACGAGGACGCCTATCCCATGGAGGGTGTTGGGCTGGGGCTTACCGTCACAAGGCTTATAACAATGAAATGGGGCGGAAACATATCTGTCACCTCAAAGGAATATGAGGGGACAACGGTTGTCATCACACTGCCTGTATATAAGGGTGAGGGAGAAATGGAATTAAATTCTAAAGTGACGCTGGTCAGCCTTTTAAGGGACAGGTTTTCTCTGTTGCACATAATGATGGCGGATAATAACACTGTTCCGCTGCCATAAAAAAAGCTTTGCAGGATTTTTTCTGCAAGGCTTATTTTTTTCTTTATTTTTCCCTTAAAAGCTGCTCCAGATTTTTATCCGGACTTGCCACAATGGTTTTATAGTTGTCATAAATCACCATGCCCGGCTTTGAGCCTGAGGGCTTCTTCACATTTTTTATCAGTGTGTAATCCACGCTGACCTTTTTGTTTTCCTTGCCGGAGGAATTGAAGGCAGCTATGGAGGATGCCTCCAGCATGGTCCTTTGGGGAATTTCGTGTCCGTTGGAGATTATGACAGTGTGCGAGCCGGGAATTTTGCTCACATGAAGCCACATATCCAGCTTTGAGGCAATTTTGAAGGTCAGCCGGTCGTTGCCCACATTGTTTCTTCCGGAATAGATGGTAAAGCCGTCGGAGGAAATATATTTTACAGGGGGCAGGGTTATCTCCTTTTCCTTCCTTTTGCCCTGTCTTTTCAGATAGCCCATAGCTGAAAGCTCCTGGCGTATAGCCTCCAGCTCCAGCTCCTTTGTGGAGCGCTCCATCATGTCAAAGACAGAATATAGATAATCAAGCTCCCTTTCCCCCTCAGCTATAAGCCTTGTAAGCTCCTTGTGGGCTGTGTCCGCCCTGCGGTACTCCTTATAATATTTCTGAACATTTTCAACAGGTGTAAGAAGCGGATCAAGCTTTATGCTCACCTTTTTCCAATCATCATAATAATTTTCCAGCTCTATACTGCTCATGCCCTTTTTCAGCATATGCATATAGGAGGACAAAAGGTCCCCGTTTATTTTTAGCTCTTCCCTTTTTTCTGTCTCTAAAAGCTCGTTTCTTTGAAGCAGCAGCTTTTTTTCTATCCTATCTATCTTGTTGGTCACATTTTTTGAAAAATCGCCCATCTTCTGCTTCATTCTCTCAGAAAGGGCCCTCTCCCTGTAAAAGAAATCGCACAGCCGATTCATGCTCTCAAAGCTTTGCTGCTCTGTGCTTTCCTCATACTGCTCAAGCTTTAAAAAGCAGAAATCCTTGGGCTTTTTTTCAAAATCGAAGAAAACTGTGGGCTGTATATCCATTTTCTTGAGCCTTGAATCCAGAATTTCCAGCTCTTTTTTTAAATTTTCCCCATCCTTATCATCAAGTGAGGAAATTATGCCGTCGCAGCCTTTGAGCGCCCTGTAAGCTATCTCCCTGCCAAGTATGGGGGCAACCCCCTCCATAATTTCGCAAAGGGCCTTATTTAAGGGTATATCCCTTTCATAAGACAGCACCCTTTTTACAATTTCCTCACTGTTAAAGTCCAGCGTGATTTTATTCTGCGCAGGCGGAAGGACATATTCTGCCCCGGGCAGTATCTGGCGCACAGAGGATTTATCCAAGCCCACCCTCTTGAGCGCATCAATGATTCTGCCTTCGGAATTTATCAAAATAACATTGCTGTGCCTGCCCATAATCTCAGCTGCAAGCGTATATACGGCATCGTCGCCGAATTCATCCGTCCCCTTAAAATCAAAGAACAATATCCTCTCAAAGCCCCTCTGCCTTATGTCTATGAGCCGAGAGCTTCCCAAAAGCTTTCGCATAAGCATGCACAGCATAGGCGGCGCAGCAGGATTTTCAGGCACATTATCTGTTATCTGCACCCTTGCAGTTGATGCGTTTGCAGAAAACAGCAGCCTGTAATTGCCCTTTGCCCCCCTCATAGAGATTATTATTTCATCCTTTGAGGGCTGATTTATCTTTTCAACACGGGAATCAATAAGCTTTTCACCTATTTCCCTTCTTAAAAGTGAAAGCGTCATACCGTCAATAGCCAATTACCTCAATACCTCCCTCAAGGCCTCTGCCAGAGCAAAATGCTCCTGTGCCTCTTTTGTGTTCACATTATAAAGCCCCTGCGCCTTTTTTTCTGCCATGGCCGCCTGACCCTCTATATATCCTCTTGCATCCTCATCCAAATTGTCGGCAAGAAGCCCTATGTGTGCAAAAACATCCATTTGGGAATATTTTTCTTTTTTGCCTGTATAGGCATATTTCATCACAGAATAGTGCTTTCTGTTCACCTGCGCCGCCCTTTCCTCCAAAAGGGAAAAGCCGTTTTCTGCCATGCTGATTCTCAAAAAGGCAGCCTTGGTCATGGGGTTGAGAATAAACCTCTTATCCTTATTGTGCTTCCACAAGCAGTCGGAAATGATTTTGAAAATAAGCTCTCCGCCCATTCCGGCAATAACAATGTCATCTGCCCGGTTTTCCTCCACCTGCAAAAGCCCATCGGAAAGAAGGCAGGAGATATCCTTCTCCATCCCCATAGCCTTTATCCTCATCCGGGCTTTTTTCAAGGGCAGCGGGTTTATATCAAGGGCTGTGCCCCCCCTTATTATATTTTCCTTCATAAGCTCTGTTATCAATATGCCGTGGTCGCAGCCTACATCGGCAACAAGACTTCCCTTTCGCACCATAGATGCAAGAAGGGCAAGCCTTTTATCCATATTTTTAGTCAAGTTAAGCTCTCCTAATGCATTTTATTCTCCTATTCTACCACACTGTATCCCCCTTTTCCACTTATTTTGAGAGTTTTTAACTGCCTTCTGACTCAGCCCTAAAGCAGCTGTTTTAAGGCTTTAAACATGACTGTTGAGCCAAAAATCAAAATAATGCAAAATAGTTAAAATTATTTTTTACTTTAAAGCGCACGTTATAATAGCCAAATTTTTCAACAAGATATTGTGATAAATGTTTATTTTACCCTGTTTTTCAAATTATATTTAATAATTTGTGTCCAATACATCCCCATATTCATTTTTATTTTAAAATTTGCTGTATAATTACGCTTTTGAATGTGATATATTTATAGCCGTAAAGAAAAAATTCTTTGCTTTTGCTCTGTATATTATTCTTTTTTGACAGGACAAAAAAACAAAGTGTATGGCTTTTGTGCCATCAGAAGGAGAAATTGTAATGAAGAAATTTATTGCTGTTATTATGTGTGCATCTGCTATTTTTGCTATGGCAGGATGCGGTGGCGAGGAGAGCAGCTCCAGCGAAGCTGTTTCCAGCGAAGTAGTTTCCAGCGAGGCTCCCAGTGAGGCTCCCAGCGAAGCAGTTAGCTCTGAGACTCCCTCCTCCAGCGAGGAAGTAAGCTCTGAAGCTCCCTCCTCCAGCGAGGAAGCAAGCTCTGAGGCTGCTTCCGGCGAGGCAACAAGCTCTGAAGCTGCTTCCGGTGAAGCAACAAGCTCTGAAGCTGCTTCCGGCGAAGCAACAAGCTCTGAGGCTCCCAAGGCTTAATAGAGCAGAAGATGGGGGCTTGCTGCCTTTAGGTGAGAAAGCCCCGGCTTAAGATGTAAGCTTTAGGTCTGCCTTGTGCTGTTTCTTTCAGCTTACATAAAAAGGACAGCCCCTTAGCTGTCCTTTAATAGACATAATAGCAAAAGGATGCGATCTTTAAAGACTGCATCCTTTATTTTTATATTTTTGGGTTTGCAAAAAGCCCCTCCAGGTTTAAGAAAATAATGAAGGCACAGCCTTCGCTGTGCCGGAAATTTCAAAAATTATTATTCAGCGTCCTTCATCTTAGCAAAGCACTCGCTGCAATAAACAGGTCTGTCCTCGCGGGGTCTGAAGGGAACCTTTGCTTCCTTGCCGCAGGATGCACATGTAGCTGTGAACATCTCTCTCTCGGGACGATCTCTGTTCTTTCTTGCGTCTCTGCAAGATTTGCATCTCTGGGGCTCGTTTACAAAGCCTCTTTCAGCATAGAACTCCTGCTCGCCTGCTGTGAATACGAACTCATTGCCGCACTCTTTGCACTTTAAAGTCTTGTCTTCATACATGATTTTTTACCTCACTTACGGATATTTGTTTTGTCCTGAAATCGGACATTTTATACACGCCTTTCGGCAGTGGTGCAAAATGGAGATTAGGGGCTTATTTTTTCCTTTAAGAATAGCGTTATAAAGGTTTTTTCAAAGCTTTAAAATAATTTTACAAGCCCCGACCTAAAACGGTTGTCTGTAAGAGGCAAAAAACAAACGAATCAGAGATTTTTCCCTGCACTTTCCAAGTTGAACGCGAATATAGTTTATACTTATAAATGTAAAATGTCAAGGGGTTAAAATCAATAAAGCATTTTTAACTGCATTTTTGGGCAAAACAAAGGGACCTTAGGGTAGACATCCTAAAGTCCCTGCTTATCCAAACTTCATGATCGTACTGATTTTCTGACCCTGCCTGTATGATAAATGCATCGGTTTTTCTGTGTCATGCCGCTGCTTATAAACTAAACGTTTCTGTTGTGACAGCTATTGCCGTCCTAAATGCCGACGCGGCGATTCCACAGTCTTACAGATATTGCTGCGCTTTCCTCATTGTACATTGGAATCACCCCTTTCTCTTTATAAAAGAACACCGATGCTGCCCTGCTGCTTTCCGGTTTCTTTACGGTAGTTTTTTTGCTCAGGATGAAAGCAGAATAAAAACGATGAAGTCGGAAAAATAGCTGCTGCGTAAATATCTTCATCTTTTTTCCGCCGGCTCCTAAAGCACCGAGCCTGCTTACAGCGTGCCCTGACCGATTTTCGGCCACTTCTTAACCGGCAAGCAAAAGATTTTTTTCTCTCTCCAATCCTTAAAAATATTGTCAAGCTGTTTTCTTTTTATGCCCATTAAGCTTTTTTGCCTTTGGCAGTCGCTGTTCTTTTGTTGTCTATAATATAGCGCAAAATTTTGCATATGTCAATATATTTTCACCAAACTTTTAATATTTGTGTAATATGTACAAAAAATTTGGTATTGACTTTAGCACCACTTTGCATTAAACTTTAGATAGTAAATTATAGGGAGGTTATTCCGATGGAAAACCGTGACGTTGAACGCATAGATGATATGGAAAATGAAGATTTCACACCGGATCTTATATCCTTGGAGGATGAGGACGGCGTAAGCCACGATTTTGAAATTGTAAGCGCCATAGAGGAAGAGAACGGAACATATGTTGCCCTCATACCCCAGTATGATGACCCCAATGAGTCCCTTGATGAGCCGTCTGACCTTGTGATACTTAAGGTGATGGAGGAAAACGGCGAAGAATTTTTTGAATCAATTGATGACGAGGCTGAATTCAACCGCATTTCCAAAAGGTTTATGGATACCTTAAGCGAAGAATTTGACATTGTGGACTGATTTTGTTTTTAAGAATATCTGCTTTTAAGAATAACAGCATATTTTCAGCATAGGATAATAATGCCTGCGATGTGCGACATTCCTGCCATATAATCCGACAACAATAAATTTAGGGAATCCCATCTCCGATGAAATAATGCAGACCTCCCGCCATGTGCGGAGGAAGGGAGCGTGATTTTCATGGGGTGGCCGCCCACCTGTTCACACACGGGGTTTTATTAGGGCAGGGAATCGGCATTGCGGGTTTATTTTTTTAAAAAAGGGGAATTTATGGAGCATTTTACAGACAGGACCAAAGCACTTTTGGGAGAGGACAAGCTTAAAAGGCTTTCACTTTGCCGCTGTGCAGTTTTAGGCTTAGGCGGTGTCGGCTCCTCTGCGGCAGAGGCACTGGTGAGAGCATCGGTAGGAGAGCTTTTTCTGGCGGACAATGCCTGTGTCAAAGAAAGCAATCTCAACAGACAGCTAATAGCCACAAGAGAAACCTTGGGGGAAAAAAAGACAAAGGCTGCAGGCGAGAGATATCTTAAAATAAATGAAAATTTAAAGCTCACGCTATTTGATGAAATGCTCACGCCCTTTAATATAGAGGAAATTTTTAAATTTGAGCCGGATTTCATAATTGACGCCATAGACAATGTGACGGCAAAATTGGCTCTGGCTGAAATGGCAAGAGACAGAAATGTGCCCTTATATATGTCCATGGGCACAGGCGGAAGAATGGACCCCACACAGCTTAGAAGGGGCTTTATAGAGGATACAAAGGGCACCTGCTGCCCGTTGGCAAGGGTTTTGAGGAAGGAGCTTAAAAAGCGCGGCATAAGCAAGCTGCCGGTGGTTTACTCTCTGGAGGTTCCCTCAAAGGCGGTGGTGGAATGTGAAAACGGACGGCATCCGCCCTCCTCCTCACCCTTTGTGCCGCCCTGTGCAGGTCTTGCCCTCTCCTCCTACGCAATAGAGGATTATCTTTCTGCAAAATAAAAGCCATTATAAAAGGGGATCGCTCTCTTTTGGTAAGCCGGATAAGGAAGTAATTCAGTCAACACGAAATACTTTTCCGACATATTTACGCATAACTGTCTGTCACGTGCAATTTTTAAAAATTGCACGTGATTTTGCATTTTCCCCGCCAAAAAAAATTTCTCTCATAACAGAAAAGCACATGACTCCTAGGTAAAAAAAGTCAGCAAATTCATCAAGGCATGATATAATAATGAGGAATAAAGTGTTGGATATATAAAAATATATCCAGCAGATAGGGAGAATTCAAACTATGAATTTTAATAAAATGATACCTGAGCTTTCCGTCTTTGATATTGGTCAAACAATCGCATTTTATAAAAAGATAGGTTTTGAAGTGATTTATGAAAGGCCCGAAGATCTGTTCGTTTTTATGTCTTTTGAAGGAAGTCAGTTCATGTTCGAGCAAATCCACAAGGATGGATGGAATATCGGGGAAATGCGTTACCCGTTGGGACAAGGGGTGAATTTTTCTATTGAAGTAGATGAAA
>JAHHUC010000032.1 GCA_020024215.1 Oscillospiraceae bacterium
GGAAAACAAAAGCCCTGTTACAAGAATGGGCTCTGCCGCACTTATAAGAAGGACCTTGTTTGAGGCAAAGAGATATTCCGATGCTCTTTTAAAATCCGAAAAGGAGGGCACAGAGCCACCGCCCTTTGATTACACCTTAGAGCATCTTAAAAAGGTTGTAAGAGGAGAAATGAAGGTGAGAATCCACTGTCACAGAGCCGATGATATTGCCACAGCTCTGAGGCTTGTTGATGAATTCAATCTTAAATATTCCATAGAGCACGCAACTGACGGAGCAAGAATAAAGGATGTACTTGGAAAAAGAAAAGCCACCTGTGTGGTTGGTCCGCTTTTGCTGGAGCCCAACAAGCAGGAGACTCTCAATATAAGTCTTGAAACAGCCGGAATTCTTGAAAAGGCAGGATGCAAGATATGCCTTATGGCTGATACAGCTTCAAAAACCGCATGGCTTCCCACTGAGATCGGGCTTCTTTTAAGAAGAGGCCTTTCAGAGGAATGTGCTTTCAGAGCTGTGACTATCAATGCTGCAGAAAATTTGGAGCTGGATGACAAAATAGGCTCCATAGAGGTTGGAAAGGATGCAGATATTGCAATATTTGACGGCTTTCCTTTTTCAAATCTCACTTTGTGCAGACTTACCATGATTGACGGTGTTGTATATCACAACACGTTAATAGAATAAATTGGAGGAACAGAAAATGAAAAGCAAATTTATTAAAGTGATGTCTGTTTTGTTGGCAGCTACTATGGTGTTTGCAGGATGCAAAAATGACGGCAGCTCACAGTCGGATGCAGAAAAGCCCTCGGATCAACAGGCGTCAGGCAGCCAAGCTGATGAAAAGCTTCTCACAATAGGCACACAGTACACAGTTGCAACACTCAACCCTTTAAAATCCACAGCAGATGGAGACAGATATATTCTCAGCAATATATATGAATCCTTGGTAGAATATGATTCTGCCGGAAAATTTGTCCCCGGTTTTGCAAAAACATGGGAAAATGAGGACGACAATACATGGGTATTCCATCTTAAGGAGGATTCCTACTGGCATACCGGCAATGAGCTTTTTAAGGAGGAAAAGGTTAAGCTCACAGCCAAGGATGTAAAAGATGTGTTCGATTTTGTGGCAGATGAAAAGAATGAATCCACAAAAAGAAGCTCGCTTGACAACATTGCATCAATAGAGGTGGTGGATGATTCGACAATTAAGTTTGTGACCAAAACCCCGGATGCATATTTCCTTTCCACACTTGCAAATATTTATCTTTTCCCTGTAAAGGCGTTTGAGTCTGATTATGACCTTACAAAAAGTCCTGTGGGAAGCGGACCTTATAAATTTGAATCCTATGAAACAGATGACAAGGTTGTTCTTGTAAAGAATGATGACTTTGCAATTGCTCCCGGTCTTGACAAGGTTATTTTTAAGATAATCCCCGATAAATCTGTTTTGGCAATAGCACTTGCCAACAATGAAATAGATATAGCCACAACCATAATGCCCAATGATATTTCCAAGGTGGTTGAGAAAGAAAATCTGAAGGTTGTATCCAATCCCTCCGGATGGTACAGGTATATAGGCTTCAATGAGGAATTTGAACTCTTTAAGGATCCTGAAATGAGAAAGGCAATCTCTATGGCTATTGATATTGATTCTGCAATCAAGGCGGTATTCAATAATGATGCCGGCATAGAAATTGCCAAGAGAGCATATGGTCCTGTTCCGCTTGAATTTGTAGGAGCAAATGAGGAAGCCTGGAAGAAGGCAATTGTGCCCTATGATCCTGAAGGCGCAAAGAAGATAATAGAATCCAAGGGCTACACAATGGGAGCTAACGGCTTCTATGAAAAGGATGGCAAGGAATTAGGCTTTACACTTAAAACAGCCAACTATGATCCCAATATGAAGTTTGGAATTATTGCATCCACATCTTTAAAGCAGATAGGTGTCAACTGTGTGTCACAGCCTATGGAATGGGCAACATTCCTTTCTGACCTGAAGTCCGGAAACAAGGAAGCCTTCATCATGGGCGGCGGAAGCGGCCTGACAGGTCTTTACAGCCTTTTCCATTCTGAAATGTCCAAGGGCGGCTCACATTGTGTCAACTATGTAAATCCTGAATGTGACAAGCTTATTGAACAGGCATATGCAACCTTGGATGAGGAAAAGAGGGCAGAGCTTATCACAGAGGCAACTGTCATGACAATTAAGGATAATGTTCACCTTGGTGCTTTCTTTGAATATGCACAGTGGGGCATGAACACCCGAGTTTTAGACTTTGAGCAGGTTCCTGCGCTTTACTTCTCTCTTACAAATTCTCAAAGAAATGTAACAGTCAAGTAGCTCAAAGATATAACGGTAATATAGTGTATAAAGCCGCATTTTATGCGGCTTTATATAAATCAACGAAAGGAATATCATATGTGGACATATATAACTAAGAGAGTTTTACAGGCTATTCCCACCCTGCTTGTAATTTCCTTTCTGATTTTTTCTTTGCTTTATATAACCCCCGGCGATCCGGTTTTGATTATGCTGAGCACCAGCGATACACAGAACATGACAGCTGAGGAATACGAAGCTGCAAAGCACGATTTGGGCCTTGATAAGCCCATGCTTGTCCGTTACAAGGAATTTCTTGTCAATGCACTTAAAGGCGATTTGGGAAAATCATATGTAACGGATGAAGATGTTTTTAAAACAATAATGGGGAAAATGCCTGCCACCTTACTTTTGACAGTATCGGCAGTTATAATAGCACTGATAATATCCGTGCCGCTGGGAATATTGGCGGCAATAAAGCATAACAGCATCTATGACAGCACAGCCACATTTTTGGCTACCATTGGTACATCTCTGCCTAAATTCTGGTTTGGACTTGTTTTGATAATAATCTTTTCTCAGAATTTAGGAATACTTCCGGCGCAGGGCATAGCATGGCCCAGCGAAGGAATAGCAAGCTTTTTAAAGCATCTTATTCTTCCTGCCACCTCTCTTTCCTTAGGACTTGCAGCAACACAGACAAGAATGATTCGTTCAAGTATGCTGGAGGTGCTCAATCAGGATTATGTGAGGTTTGCAAGAAGCAAGGGCTTGAAGGAATATTGCGTAGTTATAGGTCACGCCTTAAAAAATGCTCTCATTCCTGTTGTAACGGTAATAGGAAGTGAATTCGGCGGACTTTTAGGAGGAGCAGTTGTAACAGAGACAATTTTTTCCTGGCCGGGAGTGGGACGACTTGCAGTAAATTCCATTTCAAAGAGAGACTACCCCATGATTCAGGGAAACACACTTGTACTTTGCACAATATTCCTTCTTACAAACCTCATTGTGGATATACTTTGTGCATACCTGAATCCTAAAATCAGACTTGAAAAGAAGTAAAAGGAGGGCTAAGGCTTTGAAAAAAGAAACATCTAAAACAGAGGGACTTAAAGAAGAATTTCAGCCCACACCCTACTGGAAAGATATACTTCGCCAGTTTCTGAAAAACAAGCTGGCGGTTCTCGGATTGATAATACTTGCTGCAATTGTTATAATATGTGTTTTTGCGCCATATTTTACAAAATATGATCCTGTAAAGGATATGATTTTACAGGACATGCTGCTGCCGCCCGGTTCAGAAGGGCACATACTCGGAACAGACGATTATGGCAGAGATATCTGGTCCAGGCTTATTTACGGCGGAAGAACATCCATGCTTACCGGCCTTTTAGTGGCATTGGCTGCCGGAGCCTTCGGCATACTTTTAGGCTGTATATCGGGCTATTTCGGAGGATTTGTAGACACCATACTCATGAGGATCACAGATATCATGATGTCCTTTCCTTTTTTGATAATAGCCATAGCAATAATGGCTGCTTTGGGCGCAAGTCAGAAAAATGTGATAATAGCACTTGCAATAGTGAGCTGGCCAAAATTTGCAAGGCTTACCAGAAGTCAGGTTTTGGCTGTAAAGGAGCAGGAATATGTGGAGGCTGCAAAGGTAGCAGGCTTTAAGAATGTAAGAATTATGCTCAACCATATTCTTCCAAACTGCATAGGTCCGCTTATAATCCAGATAACACTTTCTGTCGGAAGCGCAATTCTCTCAGCAGCAAGCCTCAACTTTTTGGGCTTGGGTGTGGATGCCTCTCTTCCTGACTGGGGAGTTATGCTCAATCAGGGAAGAGCATACATTCAGACAAATCCCTATCTTACAACAATACCCGGAATAGCAATCTCTCTTACAGTTCTTTCTGTAAACTGGATAGGTGATGGCATAAGAGATGCCTTTGATCCAAGATTAAGATCCTAGGGGGAAAATAAATTGAGCAGTGAAACACTTTTAAATGTAAAAAATCTCCGTACATGGTTCAATACACCTGAGGGACTTGTAAAATCGGTAAACGGAGTTTCCTTCCATATAGATAAGGGGGAAACATTGGCGCTTGTGGGGGAGTCCGGATGCGGAAAGACTGTGACCTCCCTTTCTCTTATAAAGCTTATTGGCTCTAACGGAGTTATAGAGGCCGATGAGCTTACCCTGAACGGAAGAGATATAAGAAATATCAGCAAAGAGCAGGCAAGAAAAATAAGGGGCAGGGAAATATCCATGATATTTCAGGAGCCTATGACCTCACTTAATCCGGTTTTCAAAATAGAACGCCAGATAGGCGAGATGATAAAAATTCACAACAAAGGAATAAGCAAAGAGGAGGTGCGCAAAAGGTCCATAGAGATATTGAAAAAGGTGGGCGTGCCAAATCCTGAGGAAAGGCTGAAGGTTTATCCCCATCAGCTTTCCGGAGGACTTCGCCAAAGGGTTATGATAGCAATTTCTCTTGCCAGCAATCCTGCAATGGTAATTGCCGATGAGCCTACAACAGCATTGGATGTTACAATCCAGGCACAGATAATCGATCTTCTCAAAGAGCTTCAGAGGGATTTCAACACATCTATTCTTCTTATAACCCACGATTTTGGCGTTGTCTCTCAATTGGCAGACAGAGTCGCCGTTATGTATGCAGGCAGAATAGTGGAAACCGGAACATTGGAACAGATAATAGAGCATCCTCTTCACCCCTATACCGAATTGCTTATTCTCTCCATACCGGGAATAAAGGTAAAGAAGGGTGAAAGGCTTAAAACAATAGAAGGGCAGGTTCCCAACCCGCTCAATTTTCCCGATGGCTGCAGATTCAATCCCAGATGCCCATTTGCAGCGGATATATGCCGCCGTAAGGAGCCGCCTGCTGTTGTGATAGACGGCAGGGAGGTAAGCTGCTGGAAGAGGATGGAGGAAGAAAATCATGAATAACGGCAATCTTATAGAAATACAGGATTTGCAGGTGCATTTTCCCATTAAAAGCGGATTTTTGCAAAGGACCATAGGAGAAGTAAAGGCTGTTGACAATGTAAGCTTTGATATAAGAAAAAATGAAACAATAGGTCTTGTAGGCGAATCCGGCTGCGGCAAATCCACTTTAGGCAGAGCAATAGTGAGACTTAACAGGCCATCCAGCGGCAGGATTATGTATAATGGCAATGATATACTTACATCAAAGGGGGAGGATCTTGTAAAGATAAGAAAAGATATGCAGATGATTTTTCAGGACCCATACTCCTCCCTCAATCCAAGACATTCGGTAAAGAGGATGCTTACAGAGGTTCTGACCGTTTTGAAGGGATATTCACAGAGCGAGGCCAATGACAGAGTTGCCAATCTCATGGTTCAGGTAGGTCTTAACCCTGTTTATGCCGAAAGATATCCCCATGAATTTTCCGGCGGACAGCGCCAGAGGGTTGCCATTGCACGAGCTCTGGCTTTAGAACCAAAGTTTATTGTGTGCGATGAAGCGGTTTCAGCCCTGGATGTTTCAATTCAGTCTCAGATAATAAATCTTCTCACAGATTTAAAGGAAAAATATAACATTACATACCTTTTCATTTCTCATGCACTAAATGTAATTGAACACATCAGCGACAGGGTAGTGGTGATGTATCTGGGTGCAGTTATGGAAACAGCTGACACAAATGAGCTTTTTGAACATCCCTGCCACCCATACACAAGGGCTTTGCTTTCAGCAATTCCCATGCTTTCAGGAAGAGAAAGGCAGCAGGAAAGAATTGTGCTTAAAGGGGATGTGCCTTCTGCCGCTGCGGTTCCCTCCGGCTGCCGCTTTCACACCAGATGCTATATGGCGGATGAAAGGTGCAGAACAGAGGTTCCTCAGATGAAGGATCTGGGCTGCGGACATTGTGTAGCCTGTCATAAAGCTTAAACAGCCTGAAGGGAAGTGAGGATTTTGAAGGATTTCTGGAAGCTTAATGAAATTTACACCGGTTTTGAGGATAAAAAATTCTCTGATGATATGCATAAGCTGTCAGAGGAGGGAGATGAAATAAGAATTTTCTGCCTTAATTTACCCAATTATAAGGATAAAACAGCGGCGGTGGAGGAATATATCGGTTTAAACGAAAAATTTGAGCTTTTATATTCAAAGCTTTTTTCATATGCCTCCTTCAGGTTCAGCTATTGCATAAAGGATGAGCAGGCAGCAAGGGAAATTTCAAAAATAAACGGAGTTAAAAATTCTTTGAATGAAAGCAAGGCCCGCTTTGCTTCCTTTATTGATGACAGGGAAATAAGGGGCCTTATAAATAGCGGCAGATTTAAAGACTATACATTCTATCTTTCAAATATTTTGGAAAAGAAAAAAGAAAGCCTTTCCCCTGATGGTGAAGGTATGCTATCTTGCTTGGAGCTGACAGGCTCTTTAGCATGGCAGAAATTGCAGGCAAAAACAGTGGCAGCAGCCTTTGCAAAAAAACAAAAGGTTATGGAGCTGTCGGACTTTAAGGAAAAGAGAAAGGCTGACTTTCTTTTTGAAAAAGAGGTGTGCAAAGATGTGGAGGATATCTGTGCCGCCTGTCTTAACAGCATAAAGGGAGAGGCTATATATGTAAGCAGAAAAAGAGGCTTTTCCTCCCCTTTGGAACAATCGCTTGCTGAATATCATTTTGACAAGGATATTTTAAATAATTTGATAGGCAGCATAGAAAAATATCTCGTGGATATGCAGCAATATTATAAGCTTAAAGCAAGAGCATTGGGCTATTATAATGAAAAGCTGCCGTATTTTGAAAGAACAACACCAATTTTTGATGTCAGAATCCCTATGGATTTTGACAGCGCAAGAGAGATAATATTAAACTCATTCAAAGCCTTCAGCAAAAATATGTATGATTACGGAAGAAGCTTTTTTGACAGCGGCTATATAGATTGGGAGATAAGAAGCTTTAAGGAGTCCGGTGACAGCTGCGATGGCATACCGGCTTTGAAGCAAAGCAGAATAAGGACTCACTTTTCAAACACGGTTTCCTCAGCCAATACGCTTGCCCATGAACTGGGACACGGATACCACAATCTTAATCTTTTTACACAGGGAATTTTAAATTATAGATATGACCTGCCTGTTGCAGAAACAGCCTCAAAGTTTTCAGAGATACTTTTTAAAAAGGAGCTTGCAAAAGAATTGGGAGAAGAGGGCAAGCTTTTCTCAATGGATTTTGAGCTTTCAGGATATATAAACACCCTAATAGACATCCTCTCCCGTTTTTATTTTGAAAAGCAGGTATTCGATGAAAGAGAAAAGGGAGAGCTGTCTTCTTCAAGATTAAACGAGATAATGAAAGAGGCTCAGATAAAAGCTTATGGAGAAAGTATCGATCCGGATTTTACAGGAGATTTTATGTGGGTGAATAAGCCCCATTATTACAGCGCAAAAAGAGGCTTCTATAATTTTCCCTATGCATTCGGAGCTGTTATTTCAATAAAGCTTTTCGAGATGATGAAAAAAGAGCCGGATACATTTGCTTGTAAATATGACCTGTTTCTTTCATCAACCGGAAAATATGCTGTTGCAGATTTATTCAAGCTGCTTAATATGGATTTGTTCAGTGAGGATTTTTTTGTTTCGCCGCTTGAGTATATTTCCGGTTTAGTGAAAAAGCTCTCGTATAATTTAAAAAATAACCAAGTCTGCTGATTTCTTTCCTTGAAAGTGCTGCTGCATAGTATTTGCAGCAGCATTTTTGCTTTATTTCCCGGTTATTTATCATATAAAGGCTCTATTATGCTTACAGTATAAATTCACAGTTTACTACAAATAGTGAAAATAACTGTCCGGCTTAATTTTATATATCCGCCTCCTGTTTTTGCTTTTAAGCTTTCTACTGCTGCGGCAGGGCAGGGGAGTGCTTTTCTTATATGTAAAGCAAATGCCATTACAATATATCGCTTTAAAAGGAAACATCGTCAGAGGATGCTTCCTTTTTATTATGCCGCTAAATTGGAAAATCAGGGTAAACAGACGTTGCTCAAATACCATACAGGGGTATCATTAGGCAGGAAAATTAAATATACATTTAATGTATAAAGCTTAAATACCAAATTCTGCGGTTCATGCCAAAAAAGTAACGGGCGGCTGTTTTTATGAGAAAAAGGGGCTTAATTATGCGATTTTAGCAGCAAATATAACCATTTGTATAAAATTATAGCTGATATGATGCTCCAAAATAAAATGTATAAATATTATATTCAGATAAAAGTATTGACAAAAGGATTGTAACTGTATATACTGAATATACACAGTAATCCAAGTAAGGAGGTGCAGAATGGATTTATTTATAGATAATAAAAGTGGGCTTCCGATATATGACCAGATATATTCTCAGATAAAAGCGGAAATAATTAGCGGCCAAGTGAAAGAGAATGAGCCTCTTCCCTCTATCAGAAGTCTTGCCAAGGACCTTCGCATAAGTGTTATAACCACAAAAAGAGCGTATGAGGAGCTGGAAAGAGAGGGCTTTATTTACACAGTCCCTGCCAAGGGAAGCTTTGTTGCCGGCAAAAATACTGAAATTCTAAGGGAGGAAAATTTAAAAAAGATAGAGCAGCACATAGAAGAAATTTTCAAGCTTTCCCGCTGCTGCAATCTCACAACAGAAGATATTATCGAGATGGTAAGGGTTATGAAGGAGGAATAGTATGGATGCAATAAACATTAAAAATTTAAACAGAGCATTTAATGAATTTGCCTTAAAGGATGTAAGTCTTTCTCTGCCGCAAGGCTCAATAATGGGCCTTATAGGTGAAAACGGCAGCGGGAAAACCACACTTATAAAGCTTATTTTAGGAGCCTTGCGTAAGGATTCCGGAAATATTGAAGTTTTGGGAAATCCTCAAGATGAAAGCTTTTATCTTGTGAAAGAGGACATAGGTGTTGTTTTTGACAATATGGGTATTTTTGATATGCTTACAGCTAAAGATACAGGTGTAGTCATGTCCAAACTTTTCAAGAATTGGGATAAAGAAGAATATTCCGCACTTATTGAAAAGTTTAAGATTCCTCAAAAGACAAAATTCAAGGAGCTTTCCAAGGGAAGCAAGATGAAGCTGGGAATTGCAGTTGCACTTTCTCACAAGGCAAAGCTTCTCATATTGGATGAGCCGGCAAGTGGGCTTGACCCTGCTGCAAGGGATGATTTCCTTAATATTTTGTGGGATTTTACAAGGGACGAGACTCATTCCGTGCTTATATCCTCCCACATAGTTACCGATTTGGAAAAAATCTGCGATTACATCACCTTTTTGCATGAGGGAAAAGTTATTTTTTCAGATGAAAAGGACCGGATTTTAGAAAGCTATGGAATTTTAAATTGCACACTGGAAAATTACAACGATTTAGATAAAAGCATTGTAGTGGGCTGCCGAAAAAGTCCCTACGGAGTTGAAGCACTTATAAATAAGGACAATATATCCGATTCGTTTGAAACAAAGAGAGCTGCTTTAGAGGAAATATTTATATATACCGTAAAGGGGGAGATGTAGATGAAGGGCTTGCTTGCCAATGATCTTTTAATTATAAAAAAATATTCAAAGCAATATTTATTTATGGTTTTATTCTTTGCCGTGCTTTCTTTTGCCACAAATACTGTGTTATTTCTCTATGCCATGCTTTATATGCTTTGTTCAGCTATAATTTTGGGGCAATATGTTATGGATAATACCACAGGCTGGCATCTTTATTGCAGCAGTATTCCGATTTTAAGGAAGGATTACATCCGGGCAAAATATTTGCTCTTTGCCGGTTTTGCAATAATTGTTTTTCTTATTTCAATTTTGATGTTTCCCATAGAGAATATGTTTATGTCAATAAATTTTGCAGATTTCGTTTATTTGAATATCAAGCTTTTTTCTTATGCGGCTATTGTCTTTTCGGTGAGTATGCCTGTTATGATAAAGCTGAATTTTCAAATCGCAAGATTTGTAACAGCTGCATCGTCCGGCTTGATTGCAGGAGGTTCCACACCGTTTATAATGGCGGCAAAATATTCAGCTCAAAAATCTTCTGTGTCTTTTATTCTTTTGTTTGTGATGCTGATGATATTTATTGTCTCTGTCAAAATTTCACAGAGCATATATGAAAAAAAGGAATTTTGATTTTTTTACAGCCTTTAATGCCTGCATTTAAAAATTGACTTGATTAACGCCTGATAATTTTGGTATTATGTTAAATATGGAAAAGTTACAGACGGATGATTAAAAGGCAAAATATATAAACAAAGGAAAACGCCTGTTCCAAATGAATAGGTGTTTTCCTTTTGTCAGGCAAGAGGGGGAAATTATATGAGCCAAAAGTCAATTTCTATTGTTGATGAATCCAAGCATCCGCTTTCAACAATAATAATGCTGGCATGGCCTATTTTTTTGGAGCAGCTTCTGGTGTCATTGGTACAGGCAGTTGATACTGCTATGGTAGGTTCTTTGGGAAAGCAGGCAACAGCTGCAATTGCCATAAATTCCTCACCAAATATGATGATAAACAATACGATAATGGCGTTGGGCATAGGCTTTACATCCTTGATTGCCAGAAATATAGGCGCAGGCAATAATGAACGGGCAAGAATACTTATAAAGCAGGCGGTTATGCTTGTATTTGCAATAGGAATACCGCTGTCTGCATTGTTTTTTATCTGTGCAAGAAATATTCCAATCTGGATGGGTGCAGAGCAGGAAATTTTAGACATTGCAGAAACCTATAACAGGATAATAGCCCCATCTATTGCTCTTAGGGGGCTTACTATGATTTTGACATCTATATATCGTGGCTTTGGCGACTCAAAAACTCCTATGAAGGTAAATGTAATGGTCAATCTTTTAAATGTTGCAGGGAATTTTTTCATGATCTATCCCTCAAGAGACATTACTTTGTTTGGAAGCAGCCTGAGCGTGTTTGGGTTAGGATGGGGAGTGGCAGGCGCAGCAATTTCAACAAGCATATCAAACTGCCTGGGAGGCTTGATTCTTTTTTCTGCCTGTTTTTCAAAAAAAGGAGAAATCAGGCTTGATTTTAAAAAAGGATACAAGCCTGACATTGTTGAGCTGAAGCCGGTTTTGAATATAAGCTTTCCGGCGATATTGGAGAGGTTTGCAATGAGCAGCGCCTTCATTGCAATGGCACATACAATTGCAGCATTGGGAACATCTGCAATAGCAGCACAAAATCTTTCAGGCACAGCAGAATCAATAAGCTTCATGCCCGGCTTTGCCTTTGGAATGGCAGTAACTACACTTTTCGGACAATCCCTTGGTGCTAAAAAGCCTCAGCTGGCGCATAATTATGTAGTTTACACCATAAGGCTGGGAAGTGCAGTGATGGCTGTGATGAGCATACTTCTTTTTGCAGGCTCCTTAAACATAATGAAGCTTTTTACACCGGATGGCGAGGTGATAGAGCTGGGCGGGCAGCTGCTGAAATTTCTGGCTGTAATACAAATACCTCAGATGATAGCTATGGTATTTGCAGGCGCCTTAAGAGGTGCAGGAGATTCCAAAAGTACATTTGCCATAACCTTTATATCCACATGGGGGGTCAGAGTTTTGGGAAGTGTAATCTGTGTAAGATTTTTAAATCTGGGATTGCCTGCCGCCTGTGTATGTATGTGTACAGATAATGTGGTAAGATGTCTGCTCTTCTTTTTAAGATACAAGCACGGTGCATGGAAAAATGCAGCTGTCTGAATTTAAAGCAAAAAATACAGCTCCTCAAAAATGAAGAGCTGTATTTAATATTCTTTATTTTTTTCTATTGCTGCTTTACATTTGCCTCAGTCAAGGCTGCTGCCAGCTTTTTATTGTACATACCGGTAAGAGTGTGGCTATTGCCGTTATTCATATTTAATACAAGACTTGCACCTGATAAAGAGAATGAAGCTATATCTGACAGCTCATACTCAAAAGCCGCCTTCAATCTGGTTTCACCAAATATAACCCTTTGATTTGTAACCGTGAGCTTTCCCGGGTTAGGCTGGGGGAGAAACAGCATCTTAGTGATGTGTGATGCATATTCCTTGGCTAAAAGCTTTTCCTCTGGGCGAAGTTCTGATTTTGACATAAGAGAGCACCTTCTTGTCTATTTTTGTAGTATTCTAGCACATCATTGCTTTAAAGTCAATCTATCAATTCGTCCTCAAATGCTCTTTTGGCATCATAGGGAGTAAAGAAATCTTCCAGTACTTCATTTTCTTCCAAGTATATGGTTGAAAGATAGTCGTCTAAAATGTCATAATCAGCGCATTTTGCCATCCAAAGTGAAGCGTATCCTTCTTTTTCATAATCGTATATCATAATCGTTACCTCTTTCTTTGCAATCTTTGTTTTATATACTATTCTTTTTAAAAGCAAGATTCCCCTATACAAAATAAATGTTTTTAAGTTGTATTTAGTTTGCAGGATTATTGTATATAGCATATTTGAATTTGGCGGATTTAAGTGCATTGGTATTTTCCAAATTGCAAAGATGAAATTCCACACTTTTAAGCTTTGGCAGCTTTAAAAGCAGGCGGCAGTCTGAAAAATTGGTGTTGTAGAAAAATATCTTTTCCAGTGAAACACAGCGTGTCAAAAAGGAGTAGTCATCTATAAAAATTCTTGAAACAGAGAGATTTTTAAGCTTGCTCATTCTGCCTATGGCAGACCAGTCATATAAATCATAACGATAGGGAGCAGGCAATGGGAAATTGCTAGGTGCAAATATGGTGACAGTGCGGTTTTCGTCATCCCATTGGCTTACAGTTCGGCTGTTTAATTCCAGTGAAAGCTTTTTCACCTTATCAAATATACTGTCCCAATCTTTTGGGGTTGAAGGCAGACTGTGAAAGTGACTTTTTATTGCCAGGGCTATCATTGGATGAATTGCAATCCCTTTTTTGCCGTTTTGATTAGGAAGAATAAGATCTTTTTCATCACTGTGCTTAAGCTTCAACTGATATGGGCGGGGGAGAGCTGATGCGTAAGGATGTGCTTCTTTGCAGCCTATGTCCCACCATTTTTCACAAGCTCTTTTGTAGACATCGTTTTCCATTCTTCGGCGAGTAGAGCGCTTCAATGCCTCATCGTCCTTTAAATCTATGTTGAGAATAAGCTCAACAGCAAATGAAAACTCCTTGATAACCTGAGAGATGGCGTCTTTAAGCTGTGGGTCATAAACATCTGGAGCAGTGCGTATGGCGGTTTTAAGAAGCTCCAGATCCTTTCTTTCATTGGATATTACAGAGATCCATATATCCAAATTTTCAGCTGCGTCAGGGAACCTTGGAAAAACGTCATCTAAAAACTCTTCCTTTTTCTTGGTATCTTCTGTTTTATCCCATATAAATCTTACCTGACTCAGTTCTACCTGACCACTTTTTATAAGTATCTTCAGGGCTTTTATGGACGCATCATTGGATAGCTGCGGCAGCTTTTGCAAAACCCTCTCCCACCACACTTTTACAATATTAAGGCTGCCCTTGTCTACATGATACATAACATAAAGTATATCATATACTACAGCATCATACATTCCCAACTCCCAGCGCTTTTCTAAAAATCCATAAAGCGACTGGGGATCTATATGGTTAAGCATTTGAAGAAAGCTTCTTGTATCAGGATCATCTATCCATTCCCAAATAGATTTTTTGATAAAGTTTTTGGAGACAGGGGAAAGACAGGGAAATTTATCCATGCTATATATAACATCTAATTTTTCTTCTTTTGTTTCAGCTTCCATATAACGCTGACGAAGCTGCTGCTCGTTGCCATCTAAATTTGTAGCAAACCAGAATATATTGTAATGATTGATAACTTCTTTAAGCCAGCGCTGATACCAGGATAAAAAATTAGGCTCTTTGGGGAAGAAAACCCAGCTTCCCTCATATTCAATGTAAACAACACGACCTTTATCAGGTCCTGTGACCATAAGGCAGGTAAAATAAGTATCTCCCTGTGTTCCGATAGGGATACAGCCACGCTTCCAGTTTTCATCGTTTATATCTAGATCATCAATGCACTGATTTGGGCTAAGTATAGGAGCTTTGTTGGAATCCTTTACATCCCAGTAGATCCAGCTCTTTACCTGCTGCAGCGAATAAAGACCATAGAAGGGGCCTGCTCCGCCGTTTCCAACATACAAGAGGAAATTGCGGTAATCCTCCGGAAGCTCAACACCTATACTTTCCTCAAACTGCTTTACTTCATTTAATGTTGCAGGCATATTTAAGCAGTACTTGTGCTGCTTTGAACCAAAATACTTTAATTGAGCATCAGCTTTCTTTGCTTCTTCAAGCTTTTCTTTTAATTCTTTGACAGGAAAACTGTTATTCATAATGCACTTCCTCTGCTGTAATACTAAAGCTTCTTTTTAAGGAAGAATACCATATAATAGCGTATTTTTCAATGTATGAAAAGAGATAGTTTGATATGAATTATCTTCAAATCAGACTATCTCTTTGTTATTCTTCTCTGTTTATGGATTTTTCTTTTGAAAATCCATCCGGATACCTTTTCTTGAGCTTTTGGATATTTTTTGAAAGAATATCATCCAAATCAACATCCAAGGCAAAGGCTGCTTCTGCAAGATACCAGGCAATGTCGCCCAATTCTTCTATAAGGTGCTCTCTGTCAAGCTCATGTCCCTGGAAAATATGCTTTTTAACTATGTCAATAGCCTCTCCTGATTCACCGCAAAGTCCCATCACACTATTTATAAGTGCATCATTTTTGTTTAAGTTTGGATTAAGTGAAGCCATAGCCTCCTTTTGATATCTGCTGCCTGTCATATTTTAAACCACTATCTCATATTCGCCCACGTTGCCGACTTCAAAATATCTTTTTAAATCGTAGGGCGAATAAACTCCACAGTCGGTGACAACACCTGAAACCAGCTCAGGGGGAGTTATGTCGAATGAAGGGTAATATCCCTTTACACCTTCTTTTGCGGTTCTTACACCCATAGCCTGAAGCACAAATTCAGGGTCCCTCATTTCAATTTTAACAGAATCCACAGTTTTGTGTCCTCTGTCAGGAGCACCTGTTACAAAGTAGGGAATCCCCATATATTTTGCAACTATGGCAATCTGGAAGGTTCCAACCTTATTTACAACATACCCATCCTGACATATTACGTCTGCCGCAGAAGTGAATACATCTATTTTTTCATTTTGAATGGCAAACGCAGGCATATTGTCTGTAATAACAGTGACATCATATCCCATATCCCTGCATACAGAGGCTGTCAGCCTTGCACCTTGAAAATAGGGCCTTGTTTCAGCACAATATATCTTAATATTTTTGCCTTCTTTTTTTGCCACCTTGCACATCTGACCAACTATGGTTTCACCAAAGCACTGTGTCAGAACCTTGCCGTTTTTGGGGAACATGGATACCAGATATCCGGCAATTTTTTCTATCTTCTTATATCTTCTGTTGTTGCCCTCAACAGTGCTTTCCACAATGGCTTCACTGGTGTTTTTTCCCTCTGCCATAGCCCTTAAAGCTGCATTATAAGCGTTTTCGGTGACAGCCTTCATCCTGTCAACAGTTGTTGGTCTGGCATGGGATATGGTGTGAGCGGCCTTTAAAAGATATTCCTTTTGCTTCTGCTCACTTAAATCCCGGCACTCATAAGCTGCCAATGCCATCCCCATAGCTGCTGCGGTATATGGACCTGCGCTCTGTGTAACCATATCTGTGATTGCCTTCGCAACCTCGGCATGGTTATTGCAGGTTACAAACTCAGTTTTTGTGGGGTAAATTCTTCTGTCAAGTATTTTTACTTTACCATCTTCGTACCACGCAATATTTTCATATTGCAGCATAAATGCCAGTTCTTTATCTGCTCTTTCCAAAATAAGTAACTCCTTAATGCTTATATAAGATGTTTTACGCTTTCAATTACATCTGCTTTTGTTTTTTCGTAATCTATGGTTAAAAATTCTCCGTTTTCATAGAGGATTTTTCCGTTTACCATAGTCATATCAACATCAGAGGCCTGTGCGGAATAGGTGATGAGTGCCATTATGTCATTTTGGGGAATAAGGTGGGGTGCATCCAAATTTAAAGCTGCTATATCAGCAAAACAGCCTTCCTTTAAAAGCCCGGAATTTTTTCTGCCCTGAGCGCAGGCACCGTTTAAAGCAGCTATTTTTAAAAGCTCCTGAGGCTTTAAAATTGTGGGGTCATGCGTAAATCCGTTGTGAATAACAGATGCAAGATGCAATTCCTCCATCATGTTGAGATTGTTGTTTGAGGCTGCGCCATCGGTTCCCAAAGCCACATTTATACCCCTTTTAAGAAGCTTTTCTATGGGCATAAAGCCGCTTCCCAGCTTCATATTACTGGATGGATTATGCACGCAGGTGACATTTTTTTCCTTGAGGATATCCATATCACCCTCCTCCAGCCACACACAATGGGCTGCCACAGTGGGGTTGTCCAAAACTCCCATTTTCAAAAACCATTCTGTGGGGGTAAGACCATTATGGCGCATTTTGCATTCTCTGTGCTCCTTTTCTGTTTCGGAAAGATGAAGGTGCATTATAGCGCCCATCTTTTTACAGTCGGCAGCATACCCCATAGCCAGCTCATCATAGTTTGTATACTCTGCATGTATTGCATAGTCCACAATTATTCTTCCGTCAGCTTTTTTGTTGTATTCCTTGAAAAATTTTTCCGATTCTTTTGCCCTAAAGCTTTCACAATATGGCTCTGTGGGGTCAAAGCCCACAATAGGACGGCTTAAATTAGCCTTCATACCGGCTTTTATTACTTCATCAGCAGTTATCCAAGGGCAGTCATACATATCTGTGAAGCTGACAACTCCGCTTGAAAGCATCTCCATCATAGCCAATCTGGAGCCGGCTGAAAAATCGTTTGGGAGAAGCTTTGCCTCAACAGGGAAGATGGCTTCATTGAGCCATCTGTCCAAGGGAAGATCACTTCCCATACCCCTTAAAAGCGTCATGGGGGAATGGGTGTGGAGATTGTACATACCGGGCATAAGCAGATGACCTGTCATATTTTTTACTATGTCATATTCAGCGCTCGGTCTTTCTTCTCCTATGTAGGAGATTTTATCCCCAATAACCCCTAAATAACCGCACTTTATAACTCTGTCCTCCAAAACTATGGCGGCATTTTCAAAAAGTGTACTCATCATAATTTCCTTTCACCTGAGAAATTTACATTTTTGCAATAAGCTTTTTCACATATTCTCTCAGCATGGAAGAACTTCTGTCTGCAATTTCTTCCACCTCTGCGCCATCAATTTTCTGAGGCAGAATTCCGGAGCCCATGTTGGTGATAAGTGAAAAGCCAAGGAAAGGGATTTTGCAGTGGGCAGCTGTCAAAGCCTCAGTAACTGTGCTCATTCCGACAGCATCTGCGCCCAAAAGCCTTGCCAGCTTTATCTCGGCAGGAGTTTCAAACTGGGGGCCGACTGTAAACATATAAACCCCCTCGTGAAATCTCAAGGCACTTTCCTTTGATGTTTCCAGAGCCAAAGCTCTTAAATCCCTGTCATAAACATTTGTGCAGTCAAAAAATCTTGGGCCGAATTCAGGAATATTTTTTCCTCTCATAGGTGTTGCACCGGAAAGATTGATGTGATCTGTAATAACCATAACGTCACCGGGTCTGTATCCGGTATTCACCGCGCCTGCTGCATTGGTGGCGATTATCATTTCAACTCCCAGAAGCTTAAAAAGTCTTACGGGAAGAGAAAGCTGATCATAATCATAACCCTCATAATAGTGGAATCTTCCGGACATGCATATAACCTTTTTGCCGGCTAATTTTCCTATGATAAGCTTTCCTGCGTGTGAGGGAGCTGTGGAAACAAGAAAGTTTGGGATATCATTATAGCTTATAACAACAGCATCCTCAATTTCATCAGAAAGCTTTCCCAACCCGGAGCCTAAAATAATAGCGATATCAGGCTTAAAATCTATTTTAGATTTAACATAATCCGCACTTTTTTTGTAAAATTCCAAATCCATTATAAAAACTCCTTTTTCACATTACTATTACAATAATATCATATTTATTTTGCAAGTCAACAAAAAGCATTGCAGCAGCACAATAAGGCTATATAAAGATGTGTATCTTTTATATTTATATACAAATAATAATGAGATGCTGTATTCAAATTTTTCTTTTTCATAATATCTGCATAATTGACAAAGCATAAGCTTTAGTATAACATAATCATATATGAGAAAATTGGGGGTGTGATTTTGGAAAAAAACAATGGTGTATCGTCTGCCGTAATCCGCAGACTTCCAAGATATTACAGATATTTAGGCGAGCTGGAGGCTCATGGAATAAACAGAATATCATCAAAAGAGCTTGCCGAAAAAATGAATCTTACAGCATCTCAGATAAGACAGGATTTGAACTGCTTCGGCGGCTTCGGTCAGCAGGGCTATGGTTATAATGTGGAATCTCTCAGGTCTGAAATATGCAAAATTTTAGGCCTTGACAATAATTTTAATGCAGTGCTGGTAGGAGTGGGAAATTTAGGCCATGCCTTTGCACAGCATATCGATTTTAAGGGCGCAGGCTTTAATCTTATTGCTGCCTTTGATTCAAATCCTGAGCTTATAGGTAAAAAGGTGGGCAGTATCGAAATTATAGATTTTAATAAAATAGAGGATTTTTGCAATGAAAACTGTGTGGATGTAGCGGTTTTGTGTGTGCCTAAGGAGGCGGCAAACCCTGTTGCGGAAACCTTTATACGCTGCGGAGTAAAATCCTTCTGGAACTTTACCTATGCGGATATATCCTTGGGTCATCCTGAAATAATAGTTGAAAATGTCCATTTAGGTGATGGGCTTATGACGCTTTGTTACAGGATAAATGCTGCAAAGAAATAAATTCTGCTGTTTTTAACGGCATGCTTGCCTTATTTAATAGTCAAAGGGGAATTGAGGCAATCCTATATATCAAAATCTGAAGCCGACAAAAGGATAGTGAGCTTCAGTTTATCAAATTTTAAAATAAATGGGATTGTGTCAAAATGATACAGTCCTTTTTGTTGTTATTCAATAATTGCCTTCGGTCATCAAACCGGCAGACCTTCTATTTTTGAAGCTCTGATAAGAATATTATAAAAGCCGTAAGAAACAATATTTAATATAAATTGTTTGGAGGCATACAGATATGGATAACAGCAAAAGAGATGAATTTAATGTAAAAACCCGCAAAAAGGGAATTATTTATTTTATAAAAAGGCTTTTCAATTTTCTTCCGGTAGAAACAATCATCAAAACCTCTTCCGGCTCTTATGATGTGGAGATCAGAATTTCACAAAGAAAGATGAAAAGGATGGTGGATGAAATATGTCTTTCAGCCATATCCTCTTTATAGGAAAAATTTTTTCAAAAATTTTCAGAACAGCGCAATAAAATCAAATAGCAGATACACTATATATATGAACTGCTTAATTGCAATAGGTGGTGGACAACAGAGTGTTTGATATCAACGCAGTAAATATGGCCATAAAAGGCGACACAAAAAGCTTTGAGACGCTTTATGACAATTTGTCTCTGGAGCTTTATAAATATGCTTATTACATCCTGGGAAACGAACATGATGCCGAGGATGTGGTCAGCGAGACTTTTATTGAGGCCATGAAGGGCATAAAGAACCTTAAACACCCCGAAACCTTCAAATCGTGGATGTTTAAAATTCTTTCTGCAAGGGTTAAAAGAAAAATTTCCACCTATGTGAGGGACAAAAAAAATATGGATTTGGATGACGCAAGCGCAATGGCACTTGGAACTGAGGATTTCAATACAGTAGAGAATGTCATGCTTCAAAAGGCCTTGCAGGAAATAACGCCGGAGGAAAGAAGCATACTTCTTTTGTCCACCGTACAAGGATACACAACCAAAGAGGTTGCCGGTATGCTGGAGCTTCCGCAGGGAACGGTGAGCAGTAAACTGCACAGAACTTTGAAAAAATTAAGAAAGATGATGGAATAGGAGGTGAGGATATGAGTAAGGATTTTGAAAATTTGGAGAATGAGAATATATTTTCAGATGAGGAGAGCATCGAATTCTTCACAAAGCTGTTTGAAGCTCAGTCCTCAGATATTGTTCTTCCAAAAAGCCTGAAGGCGGAAAATCTTTCTAAAAAATATGAGAAGGAAATAGAGCTTATAAAAAAAGAGGCGGAGCTTATACAAAAGCAGCAGGAAAAAAGAGAGCTCAAGCCCAACAACATGATTTCCATTTTCAGAAGAAAAGGATTTGCTGCCATAGCTGCCTGCGTTGCTTTTGCCGGTTTTTTGTTCTTTACATCAGATTTTGCAGAGGATAACATTTTTCATCCTAAAGAAAAAGCCGAAGCGAATGAAAGAACAGTGCAGGGCTCTATGTATTTTTTTAACGAGGATGCAGACAATGATAAAGCTCAAGGGGCTGGTTCATACGAAGAAAACAAAGAATCAGCAATTGTAAATGACAGTGAAATTGCAGCAGAGGGTTCTGCTGTGATGGAAAAAGACGACAGATCATTGGACATTCAAAATCCTTCAGAAGAAGGCGACAGAGCCTTTGACGGTCTGCGCTCGGCGCCGCCCTTGCCCGACAAGGAAACGAGAAAAGCCGTTCCCGATTATGAAAGCAGCGAAGATATTTCAGATCGTATGCTGCAAAACAATCCTGCGACAGGAATAGATATGGAGGCAAACGCCGCAAAATTCCTCATATCAAATGGCGCTAAGGCTTTTGTCTGTGATGATATGGTCGATGAGCTGCCGGATTTTGCAAAAAGAGAATATACAGCTAAAGGAAATATGCTTTATATGGGATTTTTGCAGAGGCTCTACTAAATTTAGAGAAAAGTTGACGGAGATTTCCAAAAGTTATATAATTGAATAGTTGAGGCGGGCTGTGGTGAATTATTCGCTGCAGCCTTTTTTAAAGGGTGATTTTGTATGCTTTCTCACTATATTTACAACGGAAAGGAACGGCTCAGGTGCGGTTTTACCACAGGAAGCTGTGCAGCTATGGCAGCAAAGGCTGCCTGCCTTAATTATTTTGGCGAAAATTGCAGTTTTTCTGAAATTATGACGCCAAAGGGGATTTTGGTAAGGGCCGAAGTGATAAATGCTCAAAGGGGGAAAAATTACTCCTCTGCATCAGTGATAAAGGATGCAGGAGATGATATAGATGCAACAGACAAGCTGGAAATAAATGTTAGAATAGAGCTTACAAGTGAAGCTGATATTGTTATTGTCGGAGGAAAGGGAGTAGGAACAGTAACCAAAAAAGGGCTCGACCAAAGGGTTGGCGAAAGCGCAATAAACTCTGTGCCAAGAAAAATGATTTTGGATGAGGTAAGGGCAGCTTTTGAAAAATATGGCTATAAAAACGGTGCCAGAGTTATCATATCTGTTCCTTACGGCGAAGAAATTGCAAAAAAAACCTTTAATCCTCATTTGGGGATCGAAGGAGGCATATCCATATTGGGCTCCTCCGGAATAGTGGAGCCTAAAAGTCTTTCGGCGCTCAAGGATTCTGTATATCTGGAAATGAAGGTGCTAAGGGAAGAGGGAAGAGATTTTTTAGTGCTTACTCCCGGAAATTATGGTCAGCTTTTTATAGATGAAAGGTACCAAATACTTAGAAATTCAACTGTAAAGTGTTCTAACTTTATAGGCGAAGCTTTGGATTTTGCAGCCCTGCTTAAATTTAAAACAGTGCTCCTTATAGGCCATATAGGTAAATTCTGCAAGTTGTCTTTGGGCATTATGGACACTCATTCCAAAAAAGCCGACGGACGAAGGGAGGCCTTTTGCTGCTTTGCCGCTCTTGCAGGAGCACCCAGTGAGGTTTTGGAGCAAATCATGGCTTCAATAACATCAATAGAATGTGTTGAAATATTGGATTCTGTAAATTTAAAGGAGAAAACCTTAAGTTTGATGGCAGAATCTGCTCAGGGCTATATTGAGCGCAGGGCAATGGGTGATTTTGATGCGGGAATAATAAGCTTTGACAATGAAAACAGGATAATAGGCATGTCGCATAAAGCCGCAGAAATTCTTGAAAGCTTTGAGGAGAAATAGTATGATATATTTTGTAGGTGCAGGAAGCGGAGATAAGGAGCTTATAACCATAAAGGGCGCAAGGCTTTTATCACAGGCGGATGTAATAATTTACACAGGGAGTCTTATAAATCACGAACTTTTGGAATTTGCAAAAAAGGAGGCTGTAACCTATAACAGCGCCTATCTTAATTTTGATGAGGTGTGCAGCATATTTTCAGAAAGCGAAAAGGCAAATCTTATGACTGTAAGGCTTCACACAGGAGATATGAGCCTTTACGGAGCAGTAAAGGAGCAGTATGATTTTCTTTCATCTCACAACATAGATTTTGAAGTTGTGCCGGGTGTTTCCAGCTTTCTTGCGGCAGCGGCGGCTTTGAAAGCAGAATACACTCTTCCCGGTGTAAGCCAAAGCATGATAATAACAAGATATCCGGGAAGGACCAAAACACCCTGTAAGGAGTTTGAAAAATTGGCTCAGGTGGGCTGCTCTATGGCAATATTTTTGAGCATGGGGCTTATTGATGAGGTGGCGGAAAGTCTTATTAAGGGCGGTGCCTTCAATGAAAATTCTCCTGCTGCAATAGTTTATAAGGCCTCATGGAAAGATGAAAAGATTATAAGATGCCAAATCAAAAGCTTAGGCGACAGTGCCAGAAAAAATAAAATCACAAAGACAGCCCTCATAGTTGTGG
>JAHHUC010000033.1 GCA_020024215.1 Oscillospiraceae bacterium
AGATCCGCATGGGCAACTCTGTCCTCGTTGTGTCGGGATTTTTCAAGGAGAACAGTACCGCCACCGCAGCCGACAAAATGATGAAGGTGCTGGAAGCGGAAAGCAACTCACCCCAAAAGCAGGATGATATCGCATGAAAACGGCATGGAAAAGCGGTCATGCTGGAGAGCATGACCGCTTGATAGAATAATAAACTGGGATTTTACCATCGTTTTTCAAATGCAATCCTTGTATCTGCACAAAAACCAATTATTGTTACTATTCCCATAACACACTTTTCAAAAGTTGTTCCCAGAAACTGTTGAATAACTCCTACTAATGTTATAGGTAATGTGATAATTAAAAACGCTGAAAGAGCTATACCCCAAAATCTATTTAGCTTGACAGGAATAATTTGGCTTGCAATTAAAGCAATCAGTATATTGATAATAGTTATTACTATTGAACTAATTGAAATTTGTTGTGCAGTTACAAATGACTCTGTTCTCCCCCCATTTATCCATAAATAGGGAATAATATTTGCAATAACCAATGTATGCACCAATATATTTATTCCACCTATCATAATAGCACATATTCCTGCTTTCCTTAGATTGAATTTTCTAATCCTTTCTAACATCTCTAACCTCCTCTAGAAATTTAAATCTTATGATTTAATTATACCATCCAATGATGAACTTTTCAATCACACACATCACGATAATCCCCACTCTGAAACACCGCTATTTTACCAAGTCATAAAGAATCAAAATTCACATTTTGCCGCTATACAGACAGCTGCCCCCTATGGTATGATAAGCATACGGAATAGTGGGGCTGGCTGTCGGAAACGGAGGATTTTATGTTAAGACAGACTACCCAAACAACCCCTGTTACAGCTCTTTATGCAAGGCTTTCTAAAGATGATGACCTGCAAGGTGAGAGCAATTCTATTGTTAATTAGAAGTGGATTTGTCAAGGAGCCTTTTTGCAAATCGCAATACTATTATGTTTGGGCTGCTTTAGGGCACTCTTAGCGTGGAAAAAAGAGCCGAAAAAAGGATTATACACCATCCGGATGTGATTTTCGTCCCTAAGAGAGCGCACAACTGCCGCAGGCAGCACCACCGCCTGCTTGTGGGTGGTGAGTAAGTGCGCCCTTAGACGGATTATAATTGACTATCCTTTTGAGATTGATATAATGTAAGTGCTGACTAGATCAAAATATTTTTAACAGAAAGGAGCGTTGTGCTTGATAAGAGAGGAAAAAGAACTCTTAACTAAAAAGTTGAAGCGCAAGGGATTTCAGAGCTTTAGGTTACTTAACGAAAATGAACTGCCAATAGATATAAAAGCTGACTTTCAATACATGATTGATGTTTTGCCTTACAGATTAGAAATTGAAAATGAAAAATCTCATAGCTCTACTGTAAATGATGAGATTCCAAGAACTTCTTTTAACGACCCGGAGGATTTTTACTGTTCAAAAAAAGAAATAGATAATTTGAACAGTAAGAAAATCAGAATTCTTTACAAAATAGCCTACTGTTATCAGCTGCAGGAAATCTTAATATACACATCACATGTAAGCTCTGCTAAGGAAAGCGAAGATTATTATATCAGCATAGAACCGATGTGGGCAATGAAGAATATCAGAAAGTTTTTAGCTTTGGTCAGAAGAACAATGCACACTTCTTCTTGTTCTTTTCACTTTACAGACGGAATGACAATCGTTTTGGATTTATCGGAAATATATACCGGTATTTATATGAATGAAAATGTGAACGAAGAAATAATTGAAAACATTTCTGCCTTAGTGAATAGCGAAGGACTGTTTTTAACATAACTGAATGTTCATTATCTGTTATATCTATTTTGATTATTCTAACAGATTTATTAAGCACAAGGAAGCCCTGCATGGAGATAGATATATAAGTATTTGCAAAGGGTTTTACATAAAAAGCTGCTGAAAGCTCCAAAAAAAGAGAGCTTCAGCAGCTTTTTAATGCTCTGCGCTGTGAGTCAATTAAGAATATATTGGATTATATTGATTTACCACCGCTTTGGGATGACGCAAAAATATGGGCAATATTTGAAAACACACAGCTGCCTGTCATTGAGTAAAGTGTATTTCTTTATCCATAATATCCGAAAATCCCGGCTAAGTCTTATAAAGATGGGCGAAATAGGAATGTTCTCCTGTCTGATATATTGTGCAGATGGGGGCTTTATTATCTATCAGTGCATAGCAGCCGGTTTTTGCAGGAATCAGGAATATTACATTTGTTTTAGGATTATAAATAAAGTATATATGTGCTGAGACTTATTCCATCCTAACTGTGATCTTGGAAAGAATTGATACTTGATAATCTGCAAAAAATCGTTTCCTTTACCAGAGAGCACAAGAAGCGGTTTTCTCAGATGGATATGGACATGAAAAAGAATGTAACAATGGGCTTGCCAAAAAGAAACGGCAGTTGACAGATGCCCAAAAAGCGCATTGCATAATTTGACCGTATCATTTTTGGACTGTAAGAGGACAATGTAAAGGTTAAGCTGCCTGATAACAGATTTATCAAGATTTACTGTGACTGTGAGCCAAAACAGAGCAATCTTAAAAACATGGCAGAGCATTTGCGCAAAGAGCCAAAGCAGCATGAGAGCAGAAAACCAATGCCGACTTTTTATAACAGCGTTTAAGAATTATATGGATATACATAAGCTTGACAGGCAGCTCTTTGAGAGTTTATATACCGCATCAAAGTTTCCCATACAGAGAAAAGAATCCAAGACAGGAGAAATCACTGTTATCTTAAATTTTATCGGTGCATTTGACTTAAAACAGGCATTGAAAAAGCCCAAAATACAAGTAAAAAACAGCAAGGAACGCCATAGCCGTCAAGCTACACTGTTCCTTGCTTAAATGTTTTTTATTAAGAGGGCTGAAGAAGGCCCTTTTTTTAAAAAAGCGGCGCTTTATTTTTAAGCAAACATAGACATCAGCCTTGCAACAATAAGTCCGCCGCCTGTTCCGATTACATAGCCTATCAGAGCCATGAGAATACCAACGGGAACCAAAGCCGGGCTGTAAGCACCTGCTAAAATGGGAGCAGAGGCTGTTCCTCCGATATTTGCAAGGCTGGCAACGCAGCTTGTAAAGAGGTCAAGCTTAAAGAGCTTGGCAAATATAAGCATGATGATTCCGTGGATGGCGAGTATAACAAAGCCTGAAAGAATCCACATGGGGGCATCCTGAAGCTCCAAAAGGCTTGCTCTTGAGGCTAAAAGACCGATGATTGAATAAAGGAAGATGTTTGCAAGCTCTCCGCTGCCGGCAATTTTACCGAAGGGTGTGAGGGCTGCAGCAAGGCCCAAAACGGTGATGAAGAGAACCGTCCATGTGGCTTTGTCCAAAAGACCTATGGAGCCTTGAATCACAGCGCCCACGTTCTGTCCTATTGCAGATACCAAAAGTGCAGCTCCTAAGAGAATGAGAAGGCTTGCAAATGAGATAGGCTCCTTTGTCTCCTCCTGTTCCTTTTCAAGCCTTGCACAAACCTCGTCAAGAGCCTGTGTGTTGGATTTTGTCCACTTGTTGAACTTGGGGGCAAAGTTGATTACCCAAAGCAGGAACATAACCCAAATGGAGTAGTCGATGGAGTCAATTACAAGGGCATATGCCATGTCGGCCTCTCCTATGTCAAGGGCAGCCTGTATAGCCATCATGTTTCCGCTTCCGCCCATCCAGCTTCCGCAAAGGGCAGCAAGAGCCTTCCAAGCCTCAGAGCCAAGCTGCGTGTGGAATATGGCATAGGTCACAACAAAGCCAAGTCCGATGGAAACAGAGGCTGTGAAAAAGCCGCCCAGCATACGGGGCCCAAGCTTTGCAATTTTGCGAAGGTCGCACTTTAACAGCATGAGGAATATCATTGCATAGAGAATATTGTTCTTTAAAGCGCCGTAGGCCGGCTTTGTTGCAGCCAGATCCCATACATTCAATGTACACAGCACCATGCATAATAGATACAGAAGTACAACAGGGGGTACATACTTAAAGAATTTGGATTTTGTTTTCTTTTCCAAACCGATAAGAACTGCTGCCAATGTCAAAAGGCAGGCAAAGTAGGTAAATCCGTTGGTGATCATTTTTTATCTCCTTTTAATAGCTTTATAATGAATAGGCTTGACCTAATCAATATACTTTAATCCATTTATGCCTCTTATGCCCAAACCGGGTTCATCAGAGACAGTGATGAGCCTTTCGTTGAAAATGCTTCCGCCGATAACAGGGTCCTCTGAGCACAGAAGAGGGCCGTCGAGGTCTATCTTGGTGATTATACTTTTGGCGCAGGCAAGATGAACAGCCGCATTTACGCTGACCTTGGCCTCTAACATACAGCCTATCATACATTCTACACCGTAGATCTCAGAGGCTGAGGCTATCTTCAAGCCGTTGTATATTCCGCCGCACTTCATAAGCTTTATGTTCACAAGGTCGGCAGCTCTCATCTGCATTATTTTAACAGCATCCTCAGGGGAAAATACGCTTTCATCTGCAAGTATGGGCACATAGGAATGATCGGTTACATATTTAAGACCTTCCAAATCCTGTGCCTTTACAGGCTGCTCTGCAAATTCTATGTCAAGATTATGCTCCTGCATTTTGTTTAGTATGGAAACAGCCTGCTTGGGTGTCCATGCCTGATTTGCATCTATCCTTATTTTGACCTTGTCTTTGACAGCTCTTCTTACAGCAACAAGTCTTTCAACATCCAATTCGGGGTTTGCCCCCACCTTGATTTTAAGGCAGTCATAGCCCCTTTCTATGGCGTTTATGGCATCCTTAGCCATTTCCTCGGGGCTGTTTACGCTTATTGTTATGTCTGTGACAATGCTGCTGCGGCTTTTGCCCAAAAGCTTATACACAGGGATTTTGCAAAGCTGCCCGTAAAGATCCCAAAGGGCTATGTCAACTGCGGCCTTTGCGCTGCTGTTTTTGGCTATGCAGCTGTTGAGCGAGAGCATAAGCTCTTCAAAATCGTCGATATTTCTGCCGATGACGGCCTTTCCGATATGGTCCTTTATGGCGCCTAAAATAGCATCTGTTGTGTCTCCGGTGATAACCCCTGTGGGAGGAGCCTCACCATATCCGACATTTCCTGTGTCGGTTTCAATTTCAACAATTACATCCTCAACGCTGTTTACAGTCCGCAAAGCTGTTTTAAAGGGAACTCTCAGGGGGACAGAGATTTTTCCCAGCCTTATGTTTGTGATTTTCATAACAATCTCCCTTACTTTCAAAGTTGCTGCATTATGCAAAGTATATTGATTTATATGCGAAGGGTTTGGATATGATGCATCCGATTTCTGCCCTCTGCAAGCTTCACAGGTAAAAATGGCTTGAAATTGGCTTTTTCTATGCCATAAGCGCACAGCAGAGCATTGTGAAAATGTTTAAAAATGGTGCTTTATCAAAGTGTGTCAGGGAACATTTTCACCGATAAAAAATTCCGGCAGCAAAAGAGAGCAAGATCTCTGCTGTCGGAACCCATGAATTTTGATATCAACATTAGAATGATGCTGCTGTGTAAAACAAGAAAATCGGCAAATCCCAAAAGCTAAGGTCTTTACTGCCCTTAAAGAGCTGAATGTTCTTTATAATATCCGTGCATATTTAACATAAAAATTTTATTGAAGTCTGCAATTTTTTTTGCACACAGACCATTAAAAGAGCATAAATAAGTATAAATAAATATTAAAACAATGTCAATATAAAATATTACTTTTCAATTATTTTGTACTTAAATTTTAAATAATGGTGTAATTAAATGTGCAGAATACCTGAATGACTTTCCCGATTATGGATAAATTGTGTACAAGTATGCTTTAAAGAAAATATGAGCAGCATTTTTTATGCAGCCCATAGAGCTTAATTGCATATTAAATTCAGCTTAATTTTTAAAATTTCAGCTTAAAGCATAAAATCTTTTCATTATCCATTCTTTTTTGACAATAAACAGTTGCCGTTCATTATTATTTCAAAAAGCTCTTCTGTGTTTGAGGCAGTAAAGTCGGCTCCTGCATTTATAAGCTCCTCTTTATTTCTGTAACCCCAAAGCACACCGCAGACAGCAAGCTGTCCGTTTTTTGCAGTTTTTACATCTATGTCGCTGTCCCCTACAAAAAGCGTGGAACGGGCTGTGGAATCAAGTGATTTCATAAGTGCAAAAAGCCCGGCAGGATCAGGCTTTGGAGGGATTTTGTCAATTCTGCCCCTTATTTCATCTGCCATATTCGGCAGATAGTGCTCCACCACCTTCTGAGACGGCTCATGATCCTTGTTGGTAAGCACACCTATTTTGATGCCCTTATTGCGCATAAGCGAAAAAAGCTCCGGAATTTTAGGATATACATAGGTTTTATCCTCCTTATGCAGGTTGTAAAGTTCTGTATATTCTTTAAGCGTGCTTTGCAGCACATGGGCTGTCCTTTTATCCTCCGGTATGAATTTTTCTACAAATTTAGGCATACCATACCCCACAAAATATCTGTATTCATCCAGACTGTGAGTTTTCCAGCCCTTTTCCCTGCAAAGCGTATTGGCACAGTCTGCCAGATCCTCCAAAGTGTTAAGCAGCGTTCCGTCAAGATCAAATATGACTGTTTTAAACATAAAAATATAACCTCTCCTGTAATTTTTTCAGTCTTTAAAATTTATTGTTTCCGATTTTCGTTAAAGAGGCTTTTTCTCAGCCTTAAAAGCACAAACAGCTTATATATAATCAGAGGAAGCCAACAAAATGTGCCGACGGCGATAAAAAGCGGCAGCAAAAAAAATCCCAAAATAATTTTTGGCGCAAGTGCTGTAAACCACCTGTCGGCAAAATGTCTGTAAATAACAGCTCCTGCTGCTATGCCGGAAAAAATAAATCCCAGACTTATCATTGCCTGCTTGCAGCTTATAGGCTCAGGTACAGGAAAATCGTGATAGGCTAAAAGCTCTGTATATTTGGCATCTGCCAAACGCTTGGAATCTGTCTTTGCCAGAATGCAGCCCACAGCCATTCCTGCCAGCATAAAAATTATGATTGCAGCAATTTGAATAATTATAATCTTTTTGCTTTCCTTTTCCATATTTATCCTTTCTGCTTATGTATTTTTCTCCCTCACAGAGGAAAAGACCTCCTTGCTCATAGGAAGATGAAGTCTTACCAGCCTTATGCCGAACACATTGTTTTTCTGGCAGACAATAAACGGAGTTTCCAATTGCTGCAAATCGTATGTCTCCTTGGTTACATACAATTCTGCATCCTTTTTGTCATCTAATAAAACTGTAAGATAGTGGGATGGGTTTTCTTCATCAGAGCCCTCTATACGGCTGTCTGTAAAAATAGCGGGGTAATGCTCCACAGGCGTTGAGCTAAGCAGAACAATGCCGTAGGTCATAGAGAAGCACAGGACAACAGAACTTAAAATCAACATGGCAAGACCATCTTTTTTGCGCATATGCTTTGGGGTGCGTATATAAAGCAGCAGGCTCAAAATTGCGGCAATTGCTATAAAAAGCACCATAAACCTGCCTGTGTCCGCAACCTGCAAAATTATGGACATCCACAAATAATAAACGTGAAACAATAGAAACAAAGAAAGCAATGTGACATGAATGGTAGGAAATTTTATATACTTTGACTTCCATTCCTCTGTCGCCTCCTTTGGCTTGTTATAAAGCAGCAGAACCGGTGCAAAGGCAAGGTAATATAAAAGCAGAGGAATGGGCGAAAGGGTTGACATATAGATGGTGTGAGATATTTTCAGGTCACCGAAAAACCACATGAGAAGAGGGAGGATACATCCTGCTGCAAACAGCGAAAATACAAAAATAAGTCCTATGCGTATAGCTTTTATGTGCTTGTGAAGGGGAGTGGAATATGCCTCATCCCATGTTATTACGGAGGCTTCCATCTGTTTGCCTGTCCTTCTTTGCAGGGTGCAGGAAAGCTTGAACTCGATATTTTGCATACCTATCCAGTCAAAGACATTCTCAGAGCCTATCATATTTCTTTCTATGGAAAAAAGCTTTTTTCTGTTTTCATCAAAAAATTTTATAGAATCTGTGGCTGAAAGCTTAACATATGAGATCTGCTGTATGTCAAAATCCTTTTTTCTTCCAAAGCTTGTGACATATGTAAGGTGTGATTTATACACATAAAGCGCCCTGTTTTGGTAAGCGGCAGTCATAAAGATGCCGGAAAAAAGAAAGGATATTCCAAAAAAGTTGCATATGACAGCTGAGGACACATCTTCTTTTGATGTGAAAAATGCAGCAGATATAAAGAAAATTCCCACAAAACCTATGAATATGCCAACAAAAGAAAGAATTTTTTGCTCATAGACCATAAAGGAAAAATCCGCCTTATCTTCCTCAATGCATCGTGCAGGCAAAAGGAGAAGGAGAAAACCCAGCAAAGCTGCGATAATGAGAAAAACAATGTTTACCACTGTGCTTGCAAATAAAGCCCGGCGTGCAACTATTGTGAGTATAAGGCCCAAAATCAGAGTGGATATAAGGACCAAAATTCCGAATGAAATGCAAACCTTCCTGCCCCTTTTTTGGGGAGGTACAAAATCAAAGCCCTCATAATCGTCATAATCCTTTGGAAAAATCTCATCCCTCAGATTTCTAATCATGGACCTGTCAATAAGAAGCTTCTTACATTCAGGACAGTGTGAGACATATTTCTGGCAAGGGTGCCACCTTTTTCTTTCTATCGGAAGTTTGGCACCGCAATGAGGGCAGAGCCAGTCCTTTGAAAGGCTGTAAAGACTTAGAAACCTTGATGTTACAGTGGATGCCAAGGGTGAAAGAACGACCATAAGAAGAAAAATCCAGTGAAGATCAAAAAGGGTGTAAAGTACGAATATAACAAAGAAAATTGTGCTGAAAGCAAATTCTGCTCTGCCGCGTCTTTTTTCGAGGTTCTTCTGTGCTTTTACATATGTGGGATTGCACTTGTTCCCCTCCTCCTGAAGCGTGACAATGAATGCCTCTATCTCTTCATAAAGCTCATCATTGCTCTCAAAATCCAATTTTCCCAGGGATTCATTCAGCACATAAAAATAAATTTTATTATTTTTTACCTTTATTTCTCCTAATGGCAGCTTTATATTCAATACGCTGTCTGTTTGGCTTATTTCACAATCCTTATAGTTGCTCTCAAGCCTTTTGATTACAGATTCAAAATCTTTGACTAAAACAGCCATAAAACAATCTCCTTGCTCAAAAATATACAATATATGGAATCAGTGTGCAGATTCACCTGCTGTAAAGTTTAGCAGTTAAATTTTTAAAGTCAATAGTATATTTTAACGGCGGATTTATTGTAATAAAGCTTGCGGCAATGTATAATATGCTTAAACTAAAAGGAGGCAGAAACATATGCTTTTGTTGGCAGATACATTTGAGAAAATAGATACAGACAAGCTGATGTCAGTTTATAAAGAGGCGATATTTGAAAATGCCGATTATTTTTATCCCGAAACAGAAAACAGGGATGAGGCGCGCAAAAAAGCTTGGGAGGATAATCTTAGCTTTCTTGAAGATAAATTTTTTTCAAAGCCGGGCAATGTATATTTTATACTCGAGGAGGATAATGAGTACAGGTCTGTGCTGAGGCTTTCAAAAATTGAGGAAGGGCTTTATTATTTAGAGTCATTGGAGACAGCACCCAATTTTAGAAAAATGGGATATGCAGTCAAGCTTTTAAATCTCACAAAGGAATATTTAAAGAGAGAGGGTAGCTTTACCATCAAGGACAGTGTAAAGAAAACAAATGAAGCTTCAATAAAAACCCATCAAAAGGCAGGCTTTGTTATTGAGTCGGAGAAAGCCTATAATTATATAAGCAAGTCATACAATGAGGATTGTTACGGCATGGTATATAGCTGCAAAGAGGTGTAAAAATACTTGCTTTGCGGATTTTATTTTTTTGTACACCTCAGTTAAGCTCTATAAGGCAAGGGGAAGAGAAAATGAATATTGCAGAGTTAAAAGATGAACTGGACAAGCTTGGTGTTCCACGCAGTTTTTATTCTATCAACGGCTTTCTTACAGGAGATACACATATATTAAATCGAGTGTACACCTACTGGGAATACTTCTATTTTGATGAAAAGGGAAATGAAATAGGGTACAGAAGGTTTGAAAATGAGAATGATGCCTGTACATATCTTTACAAAACACTGTCAGAGGAAATGAAATACTATCGTCCTTTAAAAGAAAAGCAGCAGTAGGGGGAAACTATCATGCTGCCTGTACTTATATGTGCAGCAGCTTTTAAAAGTGGCATTTTAAACTTTGATGAAGGAGCATTAAGAATGAAAATTTATATAATCAGACATGGGGAAACAGATTATAATTTATCCGGGCGTATGCAGGGCAGGCTGGATGTACCTTTGAACGATTTTGGAATAAAGATGGCAAGAAAGACAGGGAAGGCCTTAAGCGGCATAAAATTTGACGCAGCATATTCAAGTCCGCTTGTAAGAGCTAAGGAAACTGCAAGACTTGTTTTGGAAGAAAGCGGAAACGGCAATGTGGATATTATTACAGACAAGCGCCTTGAGGAAGCCGATTTGGGAGACTGGGAAGGAAAGCAGGTAAAAAAAGGCAGATGTGAAATAGACATTGAGCAAAAGGAGCTGTTTTTTGAAAACCCCTTTAAGCTTGGAAGAATTCCTAACGGAGAGAGCGCTTTGGAGGTTTGTGCAAGGACACAGGAATTTATAACGGAAATATCAAAAAGGGAGCATGAAGCTGTGCTTGTTTCAACTCATGGCTTTGCCATGCGCGCACTTTTAAACTTTCTTTATGAGGATAAGACTGATTTCTGGCAGGGAAGTGTGCCTGATAATTGTTCGGTAAATATTTTAAGCGTTGAAAATAAAAGCCTTCTGCTGCTTGAAAGAGATAAAATATATTATGACAAAAAATCCCTCTTGGAGCCGTATAAATAACATTTATTTCCAAATAAAAAAGGAGTATTTGCTCAAATACTCCTTTTTATTGCCAAAGGGCTTATTTATAGGGTGCAAAGCTGTTGGTATAGTCACAGTCCACAGTTATTATGGCATTGTATTCAGGGCTTTCTTTTTTAATTATATCCTTGGCAAGCTTTAGCATATCATCTGTGCTGTCCTTTGCATCTGTGGGAACAACCAAATCAAAAACCCAGTTTGTATGCGTGGGGCCTTTTATCATCCTCAAATCATGTATGGTGACATTGCTGTTTACCTCTGAAAGACCTCTGCTTATTATATCCTTTATATGTGTTAAAAGAGGATCGTTCAGAACTATGGGATCATAGTGTATGACAAGCTCGATGTTGTAATCCTTTTTGATTTTATATTCAATGTTGTCTATGGTATCGTGGCTTTCCATAGGAGGTATGGCAGAATCCATTTCAGCGTGCAGACTTGCAAATTTTCTTCCGGGGCCGTAGTCATGGATTATAAAATCATGTATGCCCATTATTCCGGGTGTAGAAAGCACATCGGATGCAATGCTGCTCAAAAGCTCCTTGTCCGGCGCCTGTCCTAAAAGCGGATTGATGGTGTCCTTCATTATTCCTATGCCGCTTATAAATATGAACACAGCCACCGCAAGACCTATATAGCTGTCTATATTTATGCTGGTGAAGTGGTTGAATAAAGCCGAAATCAGCACGGAGAGGGTTACTATGGCATCGTTTCTGCTGTCTATTGCCGATGCTGTGAGAGAGGGCGAGTCAATTTTTCTGCCCAGCTTTTTGTTAAATGAGGACAGCCACAGCTTAAGCAGTATGGAAAATACAAGTGTAGCAAATGTAAGATATGTGAAGGTGGTGCTTTGGGGTGAAAATATTTTGGAAATGCTGGATTTTAAAAGCTCAAAACCCACCAGAAGAATAAACACAGATATGAAAAGCCCGGAGAGATATTCCATTCTCCCGTGTCCGTAGGGGTGATCGTCGTCAGGCGGCATCTCTGCCATTTTAAAGCCTAAAAGCGCCACCACAGAGCTTCCTGCATCGGAAAGATTGTTTACCGAGTCTGCTATTATGGCAATGCTGCCGGATAAAAAGCCGGATGTAAGCTTTATAAGGAAAAGCAGTATATTTGCACATATCCCCACAATTCCGCCCAGCTTTCCATAGGCTGAGCGCAGATCTGCGGCGTTGTTTATATCCTTTGATATAAATTTTTTTATCAGGACTTCTGTCAAAAAGGTCACTTCCTTTTTTAGTATTTTCCGTTGAGTATAGCATATTTTTTATATGTTTGGCAGCTTCATTTTAAAATAAACAATTATCTATATATAATTGACAAGAATAGGCAATAGTGCTAGACTTTTCTCAAAGCTTAACAGGAAAGCAGGCTATGGATGAAAAGTGAAAATCTTCTCCGGGGCCGTTGCTGTGATTTTCTTATATCTCCCTTTGTGTGCCGCCAAGTTTTTAGAAGGCGAGGGGTAAAGGGTGTGATAAGTCGGAATATTTGCATGCTTTTATGTTTTATCTCTGTGGACTTTTGAAGAAAAAGAAGCGATTGCAAAAGCCCTTTGCGAGGGCTTGGTGTTGCTTTGTCCGCATTGAGGCGGACTTTTTTATTGGGGATATTTTTGGAATTTACAGCTTAACAGAAAAAAGAGAAGGATAAGCCTTTATATTTTTATATTGCCGGCAGCTTTGATATTTTTCCTTTCTCTTTTCTTTTTTATCTTAACTAAGGCGGATGCATACAAAGAGATATTTTAAAAATTATTTTGGGCATATACCAAAAAATCAGAGGCTTTATTATAAGGGACAGCATTGTCTTAAATATTAAAAGGAGTTGAAGGGATGAAAAAAACGATTGGGGTTATGACGGCGCCGGCTATGGGAGCTACATCTGTATCCTGCCAAAATGAAAACGGAACCAAAAAGGAAAAAGAATCCTCCGATAAAAAAAGTATGTCACTTAAAAGCGCCTTTAAGAGCCAAAGACAGAATAAGTCAGCATCAGACACGGCAATTCTGGTTGTGAGCTTTGGAACAAGCTACAATGAGACGAGAAAGGCGACCATTGAAGCCATAGAGAATGAAATTGCCGAAATGTATCCGGATTGTGATGTAAGAAGGGCTTTTACCAGCCGGATGATAATAAATAAGCTTAAGGAAAGAGACAATCTGCAAATAGATAATGTAAGAGAAGCTATGGACAGGCTTGTTGCTGACAAGTTAAAGAATGTGATAATCAAGCCCACACACATTATAGCAGGCAAGGAATATGACGAGCTGTGTGAGGCTGTTAAGGCCTATGAGGACAAATTTGAAGGCTTTAAGATAGGAACTCCTCTTCTTTATGAAAAAAGTGATTATGAAAAAGTGGTAAACATCGTCTTTGAGCAAACAAAGGAATATTCAGAGGAAAACACCGCAATAGTTTTTATGGGACACGGCACAGAGCATCCTGCAAATGCTGCCTATACAAAGCTTCAGGAGACATTTTTGGCAAAGGGACTTGACAACTATATAATAGGTACTGTTGAAGCAAAGCCCGATATTGAGGATGTGAGGGCAAAGCTTGCAAAAATGAAGGCAGAGAGGGTGATTCTTCTTCCCTTTATGATAGTTGCCGGAGATCATGCCACCAATGATATGGCAGGAGATGGGGAGGATTCTTGGAAAACCATCCTCAAGTCAGAGGGCTATGAGGTCAAATGCGTATTAAAGGGCCTTGGAGAATATGAGGGCATAAGAAAGCTTATCTCTGAAAAGGTAAGATAGTGTAAAGCTGTTAAAAAAGACAGCCTTATAGTGTAAAAGCCTCTTGAAAGGATAATTTCCCTTTATTTTGCACATACTGAAAATTTTTGCCGTATAAATTGCAGGTGATGGTATAACAGGCGGTCACAAAACCTGTGTTTATCCAAAATAGGAATCTGATGTGTCAGAGCTTTAAAAGAGCCCGCCTGATGCTAATGAAAGCCTTGCTGAAATAGTTGTCAAAATGTGCTGTCTGCCTATATGCCCCTTAATTGTCAAAATATTACAGTAAGCAGAGAAAGGGGCATTGCCTTTGATGACAGGGATTATTTCAGTCCTTAAAAATGTTTTAAGCGATGTGCTGTCAAAGGGCGTTTCCCTTACAGGTGATTTTAAGGCAGACGGAAAATATTCCCATAGCTGATATCTGCCTTTTTGAAAATGAAAAAAGTGTCAATTTTGGTGGATAAGTGGATAAAAAGTGCTTTCACTTAATGATAAAAGATTTAAGACTGAAAGAAATGTTATAAATAAAGAGATTATGCATTAAGGCATATTAAAAAATGGGCAGGAAGACACCTTCCTGCCCATAGGCATTATTTCAGGTAATTTTCAATGTTTTTTACAACGCCCTCTCCCAGCCTTTTGATGGCTTGGATGCTGGAGCCTGAAAATTTGTTCATGCACCTGACATTTTTATGCTGCAAAAGCTCCTCATTTCCCAGCGCCATAAAAGAATCGCAGAAAAGATGGTTTCCTCTGTCCAGCCAATTTTTGATTTTGTCTGATGAAAAGGAGGGGGAGAGGGAGGTGTTTATCAGTATTTTGTTTCCGCTCCATTTTTCCAATATGCCGTCATCCAGAAGCACTGTATTTTTGTTAAGGCAGCTGCATATTATAGGGCAGCTTTCTGTAATTTCCTCAAGGCTTTTATATTCAAAGCCGTATTCCTTTGCAAAGGGCTTTTCATGCCTTGCATGGTATGAAACATTTGCTCCAAAATGACTCAGAGCCTTTGCCACCATAGTTCCTGTTGTGCCCAAACCCAATATACCTACATTGAGTCGGCAAAGCTCTATTGGCATATCAAGCCACATATCCTTTGAAAATCCGTGGAGAAAATCCACCAGAGCATATATTACAAACTCAGGCACGCCGTTATCTCCATAATCGCTTACACCGGTCACTGTTATTCCCATTTCCCTTGCCGTGGGCAGATGGACGCTGCAGCTTTCATCCTCATAAAGTGTGCAGCAAAGACCTATGTATTTTAATTTTGGGCAGTTTCTTAAAACATTTTCGGAAAGTGTGGTGTGTACATTGAGCAAAATCCCGTCAGAATCCTTTATGCGTTTTAAAATTTCCTCATCATCTTTAGGAGAGTCATTGAAGGAAACATAATTTTCACAATATGCTTTTATGGCTTCAATGCTTTCGTCAAAAAGGTTCAGCGGCTCTAATGCCGTCAATGTTTCAAACATAATTTTGTCCCCCTGATACTTTTCTTTTCACAACAGTATAACAGAGTAGTATATTCAGTACAATAGCAAAATAAAACAATCTGCTTCAAAACCCCAATGTTTAATTTGTCAAAAAGGTTGACATATAGGTATATAAACATTAAAATGTAATCTATAAGTCCAACAGCTTTTATCATTGCAGAAAGAGTGATCGGTATCAAGGAAAATTTTAAAAGAATGTTTTCTCCCGAAATAATAAAACCCCTTTTGTACAAAGCCTTTTATAAATTTGTACTTGCCATAGCCGTCATTCTGGTATGGCACAGATTTATAAACCAAAACAGCTACTATGGAATTTTTGATACAGGCTTTTTTGTAGTTGGAGTGTTTTATCTCATGCTGGCATGGATGAATTATCTCAGCTTGGATGGGATTAAGCTCCACGGCCTCAATATATTCAAGGTGCTTTTTCATATGGGGGATAAGAACACAAGGCAAAAGAAAAATGGCTCCATGATGGATTTTGTCCAGCAGGATCTGCCGGATTATGACAATCTTTCAAAAGAGGATAAGTCTATTGTCATATTCGGAGCAAATTTGCTTACAGGCCTTATTATGACACTTGCCTCTTTTGCTTATATAGCTTTTGCATTTTAATAAAAACAAATCAAAAGTCGCCTGTTTTCCGTTTTTTCAGGTGATTTTATTGCTGAAAGGTCATGGTTTGGGATATATCTCCAATCCATGACCTTATTTTTTTCGTGCACACAGATAAAAATGCAGCCTTTGGATCTGTTTAAGCAACTTTTGTGTTGACGAAACTATATTAAGCTTGTATAATACATTAGTTAAGCATATTAAAGTAGTGGATTAAGGCAGGGTGTATAGAATTGAAAAGAGAAGATTTGAGAAATATTGCCATTATTGCCCACGTTGACCACGGCAAAACAACCTTGGTCGATGCTATGCTGGGCCAATCCGGCACATTCAGGGAAAATCAGCAGGTGGATGTCAGAGTTATGGACTCGGGAGACTTAGAAAGGGAAAGAGGAATTACAATTCTTTCCAAGAATGCATCTGTAAGATATAAGGATGTAAAGATAAATATTGTTGATACCCCCGGACACGCTGATTTCGGCGGCGAGGTAGAGCGCGTTCTGGGAATGGTAACAGGAGTTGTGCTTCTTGTTGACTCTGCTGAGGGACCTATGCCCCAGACAAGATTTGTGCTTTCAAAGGCATTGGAGCTGGGCCTTGCGGTAATAGTTGTTGTCAACAAGGTGGATAAGCCCGATGCAAGAATAAACGAGGTTGTAGATGAGGTTTTGGAGCTTATGATAGATTTGGGCGCCAGCGATGAGCAGCTTGACAGCCCCATGATATTCTGCTCCGGACGCTCAGGAACCTCCTCCTATTCACCTGATGAGCAGGGCCGGGATTTGACAGCACTTTTTGATACTATTGTGAATTATATCCCATGCCCCGACCTGGATGTAGATGCGCCCCTTTCTGTTCTGGTTTCCACAGTTGATTATAACGATTATGTGGGCAGAACCGCAGTTGGCAGAATAGAAAGCGGCAGCATGAAGGTGAATCAGGAGGTTATGGTATGCGATTATCATAACTCTGCAATAAAGAAAAGGGCCAAGATAACGGCTATCTATCAGTTTGAGGGAATAGGCAGACAGAGCGTTCAGGAGGCAAGGGCAGGAGACATTGTGATGTTCTCGGGAATTGACGATATCACCATCGGAAATACAGTCTGCTCACCTGAAAGAATTGAGCCAATCGAATTTGTCAAGATTTCTGAGCCCACCGTTGAGATGACCTTTTCTGTAAATGACAGCCCCTTTGCAGGCAGAGAAGGAAAGTTTGTCACATCACGTCAGATAAGAGACAGACTTAATAAGGAGCTTCTCAAGGATGTTTCCTTAAAGGTGGAGGAATCCTCTACAACCGATTCCTTCAGGGTTTTAGGAAGAGGAGAAATGCATCTTTCCATACTCATTGAAACGATGAGAAGAGAGGGCTATGAGTTTATGGTAGGTGCTCCGAGAGCGCTTTTAAAGGAGGAAAACGGCAAGATAGAGGAGCCTTATGAAAGAGCGATTTTTGATGTCCCCTCCGAATGTGTAGGAAGCGTTATGGAAAAGATGGGCACAAGAAAAGGCGAGCTTATAACAATGAGCCCCATAGGAAACAGAATGAAGCTGGAATTTCTCATCCCCTCAAGAGGTCTTTTCGGCTATCGGTCCGAATTTATGACCGATACAAAGGGAGAGGGAATAATCGGCACCGTGTTTGAGGGCTATGGCGCATATAAGGGAGAAATTCAGTCAAGACTTACAGGCTCACTCATCGCCTTTGAAACAGGGGAATCCATCACATACGGACTTTACAACGCACAGGAAAGAGGAGAGCTTTTCATCGGTGCAGGTGTTCCTGTTTATGCAGGAATGGTTGTGGGTGCTTCTCCTAAGTCAGAGGATATAGTTGTAAATGTCTGCAAGAAAAAGCATGTTTCAAATATGAGAGCATCAGGAAGCGATGAAGCCTTGAGGCTTGTTCCCCCAAGAAAGCTTTCGCTTGAGGCATCTATTGAATTTATTTCTGATGACGAGCTGCTTGAGGTTACTCCCAAGTCGTTAAGAATAAGAAAGAGAGAATTGGATCACGCTCAAAGGGCAAAGGCAGCCTCAAGGGCAAAGTAAGACTTCATAATATAAGGCTATGGCTGTTTTAATGCCGAAAAAGCTTAAAATCAGAGACCGCAGAGTTTTAAACTCCCGGTCTCTTTTTTAAAGGGATATAAAGTTTTTCTCCCTTAAAACTATTTTGCCGTCTTTAAGCTCACAGCTGAGCTTTTCCATATTTTTATTTTTTAAAAGAAGGGAGGAAAGGGGATCTTCAATCTCCTTTTGAATGACTCTTTTAATGGGCCTTGCGCCGTATTCGCTGCTGTAACCCTTTTTTGCAATATAGCTTACAGCCTCATCGGATACATAAAAGTCAATTTTCATTTCCTTAAGATGCTCTTTAAGCCTTTTAAGAATAATGGCGGTTATTTTTTCAGCCTCTCTTTGGCTTAAGCTGTTGAATATTATTATATCGTCCAGTCTGTTGATAAATTCCGGCTTCAAAGCCTTCTTCAAGGCTGCCGTCATCCTTTTTTTGCTTTCCTTTTCATTTTCGTTTGATGAAAACTCCCAAAAGCCTATGGATTGTTTGTTTTTCAATTCCTCTGCGCCTATATTTGATGTCAGAATAATCACTGTGTTTTTAAAGCTGACCTTAAAGCCCTTGGAATCTGTGAGCATACCGTCATCTAAAACCTGAAGCAGAACGTTTAATATTTCGGGGTCAGCCTTCTCTATTTCATCAAAAAGCACCACAGAATAGGGCTTTTTCTTTACTTGCTCAGTCAATATCCCTCCGTCTTCAGAGCCTATATATCCGGGAGGAGAGCCTATGAGACGGGATACAGAATGTTTTTCCATATATTCTGACATATCAAAACGGATGAGGGAATTTTCATCTCCGAACAAAACCCGGGACAAGGTTTTGGCAAGCTCTGTCTTTCCCACTCCGGTGGGGCCTAAAAAAAGGAAGGAGCCTATGGGGGAATTCTGCTCTTTAAGCCCCAAACGCCCTCTTTTTATAGAATTGCTGATAGCCTTGCAGGCCTGCTGCTGTCCCACCACATTGTGACAAAGCGCCTCTTCAAGCCTTTGAAGCTTTTCTGCCTCACTTTCATCCAGCCGGGAAATATTTATGCCTGTCCGTCTGGACAGGGTTTCGGCCACATCCTGTGCAGTAAGCACAGGCGCTGATGCTTCACAGAAAAAGGAATCCCTTATTTTCAGAATATTCATTTTGCTGTTTTCTATTTTCAGGTGTGAGGAGGCCTGGTCTATAAGGTCAATAGCCTTGTCAGGAAGATATCTGTCATTTATATACCGCACAGACATTTTCACAGATGCCTCTATCGCTTCATCTGAAATTTTGATATTGTGATATTCCTCATATCTGCTCCTCAGTCCCTTTATTATTGAAACTGCCTCATTAGCCTTTGGCTCATCCACCTGGACGCGCTGAAATCTTCTTTCAAGCGCCGCATCTTTCTGTATATGCTTTTTATATTCGGCAAAGGTTGTTGCACCCATAAGCTGAAATTCGCCTCGTGCAAGCTTGGGCTTTAAAATGTTTGCAGCATCTACTGCCCCCTCTGCTGCACCTATGCCCATCATATTGTGTATTTCGTCAATAAACAATATTATATTTCCTGCCGACACCACCTCGCCTATTATGGATTTGAGCCGCTCTTCAAAATCACCTCTGTATTTTGTTCCTGCAAGAACAGCTGCAAGGTCAAGCGCCATAATCCTTTTGTCCTTTAGTGAGGGAGGAATTGTCGAGTCTGCTATTCTTTGCGCCAAAGCCTCAGCAACAGCAGTTTTTCCTACGCCTGCCTCTCCTATCAATATGGGGTTATTCTTTTGCCGCCTTGTCAGTATCTCTATGACGCTTTCTATTTCCTTATCCCTTCCTATGACCGGATCAAGCTTGCCGTTTTGTGCAAGGAGCGTAAGATCCTTTGAAAATCTGTCCAGTGTAGGAGTTTTTATAACCTTGGCATTGGATGCCTTCTGTTCCTTTTCAATGCCAAAATCCTTCTGAGCTTTTGCCGTGTTCTGAACATTTTTCAAAAGCTCATCTGTGTTTATGCCCAGCTTTACAAGAATTTCTGATGCACTGGATTCCTTTTCCTTTAAAAGAGCTGTGAGCATATGCTCTGTGCCAACCATTGTGCAGCCTGAGCTTTTTGCATCCAAAGCAGAATTTTGAAGTATTTTCAAGGCACATTCAGAAAGGCTGTCCTTATTTAATATGGTGGGCTTTCCCTGACCCTGGTCCTTTATTATAAGCTCTGTCACTCTGTTTACAGTTACACCTCTCAATGTCAGTATATTGTATGCACAGCCCTCATCAACAGACAATATCCCCAAAAGCAGATGCTCGCTGCCTATGTGATTGTGGCCCAATGCACACGCCTTTGCTATTGAATTTGCTATCGCCTGCTTTGCACCTATGGCAAAGCCCTTTAAATCGCTCATATAAATTCCTCCAGTCCTACTTACTTTATTTTTAACTGAAAAAATTTTTTAAATCAAAAAGGTAACCAATATTTTGCGGTTTTCATATTATGTGGTAAACCAATAAAAAGGAGGATTTTTTCATGTTCTGTAATAATGGCGGCAATAATAACTGCATTTGGATAGTGCTTATTTTGATAATAGTTTTATGCTGCTCGGGAGGATACAGCGGCTGCGGATGCGGCTGCGGAGGCTGCTGCAATTGCAACTGCGGCTGCAAAAGATGCTGTTAGATAAAAATGCACATAAAAAGGCTCCGAAAGAATCGGAGCCTTTTATCATATGTTTTCTCTTCTGTCAATGGCATTTTTAAGCCAGTTTCCTCTTTTATAGTAGAGTATAAAGGTTATGGATGCAAGCGACCACGAAACAGGATAGCACAGAAGCAGAACAAAAAGCATTCTCTTGATGGGAAGGATAAAGAACAGCCAAAGCGTTCTTAGCCCGCAGATAAGCACAGTTACAATCATTGTAGGAACAAATATATCTCCCACGCCTCTTAATGTTCCGGAATAAACCTCCACAGCCACATAGCAGAAGTAAAAGGGGGCTATTACATAAAGCATATATTTTCCTATTTCTATTACATCCGGGCTGGGTGTGAATATCCTGTAAAAAACGTCTGCCCCGGCTATAAGCACTATGCTCATAACAATGCTGGCTGTCAAAGCCATTTTTATACATACAGAGGAGCTTTTTTTAACTCGGTCATAGTTGCCTGCTCCGAAGTTCTGTCCTGCAAATGTTGTGATGGCTACGCCGAAGGAATTTACGGTGTTCCAATATACGGCGTCAATCTTTGAATATGCCGTCCAGGCTGCCACGGTATTTGTTCCGAAGGAGTTTATTCCCGACTGGATCAGAAGGTTGGAAACAGAGTAAAGGGCTGACTGCAAGCCGGCAGGAATTCCGATTTTAAATATCTTATCCAGCATTTCCTTATGTATTTTTATCTTTTTTATCTCCATTATCATGCTGCCTCTGGGCTTCATCAAGGAAGAGAGCGTCAGCACAGAGGAGACTATCTGTGCAATTACAGTAGCATAGCCCACGCCTGCTACACCCATATCCCACACTGCAACAAACAAAAGGTCCAGCGCAATGTTTACAAAGGAGCATATGATGAGGAAGTAGAGCGGTCTTTTGGAATCTCCCACAGCCCGCAGAATTCCCGAGCCTATGTTATATATAAGATTGAATATTATGCCCATAAAATAAATGTTGAGATATGTAACCGAGGGAGCCATTATATCATCCGGCGTTCCTGTAATTCTTAAAAGGAAGGGGGAGAGCAGCATCCCGGCAAATGTCAGCGCAATTCCGCTTATAAGAGAAAAAGCCATGGCAGTATGCATTGCATCATTGGTCTTTTCATAGTCTCTGGCGCCGAAATATTGGGCTATTATAACGCTGGCACCTGAGCCAAGTCCGGTAAAAAAACCGACCAGAAGATTTATGATGGCCGATGTGGGTCCGCCGACTGCCGCAAGCGCTTGTGTTCCCACAAAATTTCCGACTATTATTGCGTCGGCAGTATTGTAAAGCTGCTGAAAAAATGTTCCGAACCATATGGGGAAGAAAAAGCTTAAAAGCTGCTTTGGGATGCTTCCTTTGGTTATGCTGTTTTCCGCCATAAGACACCTCTTTCTTTATTTTGCAAACGAAGAGCTTCTCAAAGATACCTCACCGGAGGAGAGAATATCCTCAATTTTGTCCCTTTTTACAATCAGATTTCCGTTTTCATTTATGTCACTTGCCAAGCCCTCATACTCAATGTTGTTTTTTATGTATGTGATGTTTTTGCCCAAAACAAGTGAGGATTTTTTATATTCTTCTATTATGCTCTTATCATTGAGATTTTTATATAGGGTCAGAAGATTGTTTATAAGCTCTGCCGTGATAAGATTTCTTGATGCGCCCTTTGATGCTGCCGAGCCTGCTATGCCCGATATGTCAGGGGGAAAATTTTCGGTTGAGACATTTATCCCTATGCCCACAATTATTTTGCTTATGCTTCTTGTTTCCAAATCGGTTATGGCCTCTGTGAGGATTCCGCACACCTTTTTATTATCTGCAAAAATATCATTCACCCATTTTATTTTTATATCCTTGGAGGAAAATTTGCAAAGCGTGTTCTTTACAGCTACTGCTGCTGCTATTGTCACCTTCATAGTCTCCTTTAATTCTGTGCATGGCTCCAATAAAAAGCTTGCGTATATGCCTGTGTCGGGGGGACTGAAAAAATCCCTGCCCTTTCTGCCCTTTCCTTCAGTCTGGCTGTTTGCCACTATAACCAGGGGATTTTTTCTCCCGTCGCCCTCTTTTTTTGCCAAAAGGTTTGTGGAGGTTACCTCGCCTAAGACCCTCAGCTCTATGCCTTTAAACTCATCTTTAAGGTGAGGGTATATACCCTCAAACGAAAGAATATCGCTGGAGC
>JAHHUC010000034.1 GCA_020024215.1 Oscillospiraceae bacterium
TGTCATGGCTCTCGTAAGTGCATTGCTGTTTCATCTGGCTACCGGTGCTTTGAATTTGGAGCGGCTGAGCTATGGATTTGTCTTTGGATGGGGATTTGCGCTGTCCATGCCTACCTTCGTGATCCCCCTTGTACTGACTCTGGGAACCGATAAAACAGAGCCAATCATTGTTGTTTCTGTCATTGCAGGTTTGGCATTGTTTTTTGGTTATTCTGCGGTATTCTCTCCGTTTTTCAGTAATCTGGAGCATGCTGATTTCCTTTTCCGGGGTGGCTATGTGATTTTCTGCATCGTGCTGTTTGTTTTATCCTATCTAATTTCCTGCCGGCTTTATCAGAAAAAGGAGCTTTAAAAAATTTGGATCTGACAAACTATGGGCGCATCTGCCGTAAGTTTAAAATATTTAAGCGCAGAAAAAATTGGGCATCCGGGCAGGGCGTCCCCCTGTTATTTTGCATAAAGCCATGCCTTAAGTGGTTTTAAAATCCAAAATAAAGAGGGAGGGGCTTTATAAAATATGCTCATCGCTCTAAAGTGACCGCAAAAAGATGGGGGGATAATTATTTGAAATTTTTTCCTGCCCTCTTGCTTGTTTAAAGTAAAATCAGGCTTTTTAAAGTTAAAAATAATTGCGGGCAAGATAAAATAATGTCTGCTGTCTGCGGTAAATAAAAAAATTACAGCATAAGCAGCTCTTGCTTTTAACAGAATTTTCCTTTTATCAACTATACTCTTGCAAAGGAAAGAGGGCAAAGGAAATTTACACACTGCTTTCAGATTTTTATTAGTAAATAAAGCTGCGGATAATTAAAAATCTTTAAAGGCATAAGCATATGCTAAGGCTGCAAAAGGAAAAAAGGGGAGAGCTTTTTATAAAAATTGCTGCTGTATCTTAAGAGGAAAAAGGCTTTTTGCAGAATTTTAAATTTTATAGGTATAAAAATGCCTTGCATTAAAATGTATTTAGCCCTTTTTTCTTTCAATGCAAATTGCAAAAAGATGCTTTAAAGCCAAGCCATGCATCAGCCTAAAGCCCTTATTTAAAAAGCTTGCAAAAGAGGGCTTTTTTAAAATCACAGATAAAAAATATGCCGGATCTTAAAAAGACACCCGGCATATTTAAAATAAAGAAAAGCCGAAAGCCCTTAAAAACAAAGGCTTTCGGCTTTTACTCTGGCACCCCCTGCGGGAATCGAACCCACAACTAACCCTTAGGAGGGGTTTATTATATCCATTTAACTAAGGAGGCTTGCAGGATACCTTGATATTATATCAACATTCCTGCCAAAAGGCAATATCTTTTTTTGTTTTTTATATTTTATGTTGTTTTTTTAAGCTTATCCCCTTTTAAAAGACATTTAAAAATGTTATATTGAGTTGTATAGTATTTTTGGTGTTTTGCGAGGTGATATTTTGAAGAAAGAAAAATCCTGCGGTGCTCTGATTTTTTTAAAGCACGGCAATGATATAGAGAAGGTACTTCTGATAAGGCATCGTCACGGAGGTCACTGGTCATTTCCAAAGGGACATATGGAAGGTAAGGAAACCGAGACAGAAACTGCGCTGCGGGAGGTCAAGGAGGAGACAGGCAAGGATATTGTGCTCATCCCCGGCTTTCGTGAAAGGGTGGATTATTCTCCAAAGCCCAATGTGGAAAAGGAGGTCATTTACTTTATATCCACCACCGATGATGAGAAGGTTAAGATACAGGAAGAGGAAATAAGCCAGTATTGCTGGATGGATGTGGATAGGGCATACCGCTCGGTAAGCTTTATGAATGACAAAAATCTTCTTTCCAAGGCTATGGATTTTTTTAATCGAAAGGCTGATTTGTAAAATGAAAAAAGAAAGCTTAAAAAGAGAGTGGCTGCCGGCAAGAACCATTGCCCTCAGCTTCTTTTTGGTTATTTGTGCAGGCACATTTTTGCTGTGGCTTCCCATTTCCGCAAAGGAAAATGTGAGCACCAGCTTTATTGATGCCTTTTTTACCGCCACATCCGCCACATGCGTGACAGGTCTGGTAACAGTGGATACCGCCACCCATTGGTCGCTGTTCGGTCAAACTGTAATTCTGCTGCTGATACAGATAGGGGGCTTGGGCTTGGTCACTCTGGTCAGCTTTTTCAACGTGATGATAAAAAAGAGGATAGGCCTCAGGAGCATGCAGCTGGCAGGTGAATCCATAAGCACCACCGATTTTAAGGACGTCTACTCTCTTCTTAAATTCATTGTGCGCTTTTCACTTGCCATAGAGGGCATAGGGGCTTTGTTTCTCATGCTCACTCTCGTGCCCATGTACGGCATGAGGGGGATATTTTTCTCTGTCTTTCTGTCTGTGTCCTCCTTTTGCAACGCAGGCTTTGACCCCTTCGGCTTTGAGGCTCCCTTTTGCTCTCTGGTGGGCTTTTATCAAAGCCCCATGCTGCTTTTCACCATCGCCTGCCTCATCATAGTGGGCGGAATGGGCTTTGGGGTGTGGTCCAATGTTTTAAGCTATAAAAGGTCGCACCATCTTTCCTTGCACACAAGGCTGGTGATTTTTTCCACCATAGCCCTCATTCTGACAGGCGGACTTTTCATACTTATGCTGGAATGGAACAACCCCCAAACGCTTGGCTATATGACAACAGGAGAAAAGCTGGCAAATTCTCTCTTTCTCTCTGTTTCCTCAAGAACAGCCGGCTTCAACTCCTTTGATCTGAACGCCATGACATCTCCGGGCAAGCTTTTCATCTGCCTGCTCATGTTTATAGGCGCAGCTCCCGGCTCCACAGGAGGCGGAATAAAAATAACCACTATGGTGGTTCTGGCATCCACTGTGTGGTGCGCCCTGAGAGGCTTGGGAGAGGTTTACATCCTGCGCCATCAGATAAAAAAGAACATTGTGTACAAGTCCCTTGCCATATGTGCAGTGGCTGTTGTGGTGTGCATAATTGCATCCGTCGGCGCAGGCTTCAATCTGGGCGGCTCTGACCCCAACTGGGGAATAAACACATTTTTTGAAGCAGTTTCTGCCTTTGGAACAGTGGGTCTTTCGGTGGGTGTGACAGGGGAGGCATCACTTATAGGAAAGATAGCCCTCATTTTGACAATGTATATAGGAAGGGTAGGGCCTGTATCCTTTGCTCTGGCGCTTGCCTCTGCCCCAAGGCCCTCAAAGGCGGTCATAATGCCGGAGGGAAAAATAATGGTGGGATAAAAAACCTGCCCAAATGAAAAAGGACGGTAGCTTCCGTCCTTTTTTAATACCTATGCCAAGGTTCCCATGGGGTCCCAGGGCTTTAACACTGTCGGCTGCTGCTTTATAAGCTCTCTTTCCTCTTCGCTGAGGTGCTTTTTATTTATGCACACCTGATAGACATATCTGTCAAACCAGTCATCGCTTATTATGTAATAGCCCTTGCAGCCGTTTTCATCTCCCCAGCTGTTTTCAATTTTCCACTTATCCGGCTTTTGGTCAACCAGGTTTACTCCTGTAATAACCATAGCATGGCCCATAGCGCTCTGGGAATAATCCAGCATATCCCCCTTATCCATCTGCATATTTATGCCAAAGGGTGTTTCATAATCGTAAAGCCCCGTGTCCCAAATTCCCTTTTCTCTTTCTCCTGCCTTGCCTGTGTCACAGCCAAACCAAACAAGCTCCCCGGCTTCAAGCTGTTTGATGACAAGCTCCTTGAGCCTGTTTATGGGAAGGTTGAAATAAAGTACAGAGGGGCCCTCTGCCACGCTCTTTAAATATTCCACAGTATAGGTTCTGTTGAAGGGCTTTGTCTCGGTGGGCGCATTTATAATGCTTATAAATTCCGAAAGGTCAACCTTTATAAATCGGGAATAAAAGCTCTTTGGTGTAAGGGCTCTTTCAAGGTGATATTTTTTATCCTTATCCACATATTCAAAATCAAAGCTTTGTGGAGGATTTCCCAGGCAGATGGAAAGAATGTTGTAAATTTCCTTAAGCATCTCCTCCTTCATGCCCTCTGCCTCATCTGACGACCTGCCTTCATTAAGCGCATTTCTTAAAAGCAGCGCATCCTTTCTGAGCATGGTGTTGATTATGCTGTTCATAAAATGTGTGTTTTCGCTCTGGAAGGTTTCGGGCATGGCCTCCTTGGGCATGACACCGTATTTTTCCACAAGCCCTACGAACATATCCCACTGACCTCCGTCGCTTACAGGAGAGGAGAGCAGATGGCTTACCAGCCTTGAATCGGCCGGCATTTCATATGTGTCAATAATGCTTTCTAAAAAATAATTTGACTTTTCAATTTTGTCGCAGAAGGACATATAATTCTGTGAAAGCTCTATCTCCTCCACATTAAGCTCCTTGGCAAGCTGCTCCCTTAACACATTGAGGGCAGAAAACAGCCAGCACCTGCCTGAATGCTTCTGGTTGCAGGCCTTCATTGTAGGAATTTCTATGGAAAATTTGTGGTTCATTTTAGCTGCCGCAAAGGTATCATAGCAGGCATCATTGACGCTCTGCTTTGCCATTGCCTTTGTTGCAACCTTAGAAACGGTATTGTTTTCATAATAAGCTCTGAAGCCTTCAAGGCTCTTTTGGCTTATGCCTTTAAAATTGCTCATTCTAAACATCCTCTCTTAAAATAGTTTGTATAAAAACGGGAAATTTCCCGAAATTACCCCTGCGGCAGATTAGTTAGCCTTATCTAACATCTCATTTTATTATACCCCTTAAATGTGAACTTGTCTACCTGTCAAATTTAAAGAAGCTTGATTTTAATAGGTTTGAAGCAATGCCTAAACGCAAGAAAATCTGCACGGCGCAAAAAGCTTTCAAATTTAAAAAACACATATCCTTATGCCGATACTAAAGAAGCAATAATTGCAAAGGTTTATAAAAATAATTTTCCGCAAGCTTAATAAGTATGCAAAGGAAAGTGATAATTTCCTAAAAAATTATATTGATGTAATTTAAGACTGTGACAATGCACCTTAAAGGATATGCCAAAATTACGGTGCTGTAAACCTTTTTCTTTGAATTTGCAGAGGCTAAAAAGGCCCTTTGCACTTTTAAAATTTCCCCTGATTATCCTGCAGCAGGAGATACAGCAATAAGAAGGCAGATGCCGATTTGACAGCTGTCACAGGTGCAGGCAATCTGCTCTATGAGTATCAAGATGGTAAGCCCTTCACTATATCAAGGATTTTAAGCTTTGGGGGCAAACGGCTGTGGGGATATTTTTGATGATGAAAGGGACAAAGAAAAAAATTATATAAAGCGCCGCAAAAAGGCTTAACCCATATTTATTGCAAGGATAAGCCTTTTATGGCATTTTACAGGCTTTTTAATTTACCTGCGCCTTTCAAAAACAGGTGCAAACACCTTTGCAAAGGTAAAAATTCCGCTTATAAGCATAACAACTGTCAGAATCGGCTTAAGGCCCTTAAAGAATTTTGCAAATCTAAGCCCCATAAGCACTCCTGCTGACAGAAGGAACAGCTTGAGAGCTGTCCACTCTCTCACACCAAAGGAGCCTGCCCTTCTTAAAAGAAAGCAAACAACAGCCTCTGTGTCTCTTTTTATATGCTCCCACATTTCCATAATGCTCCTCCTTTTATTTCTTGGCTTTTTTTCTTTCCGCTCTTTCCTCTCTTGTCTCTATGATGTGAGAGGCATAAAAATCGGCAATGTGAAGCTTAACAGCCAGAGGATAGCGGGAATATGCCTGACTTACGGCAAAGGAGCCGCCCTTTGCCGCATCGTCAAAGCCGCCCATGTGCCATCTTATGGCTATCGCCTCATCACCTGTCAGCTTTAAAAACCTCTCTATCATGTAAACGGATTTTTCCCCGTGGCCGAAGGGGAAGGAGTCCTCAATCTGATAGAAGGGGACCTTTTCCCACTGTCCGGTTTTTTCGTTTTTCTGATTTCTCAGCGACACCTTGTAGAAGTTGGTTTTGCATATATCGTGAAGAAGCCCGCATATGGCGCAGCTCTCCTTGGATTCCCTCTCATCCTCAAAGAAGGTGTCCTCTGAAAAGGTCATCATAACCTGTGCCACATGAACCGAGTGCTTTAAAAGCCCCTCCTTTTCTGCAAGGTGAAATCTGGTGGACGCAGGAGCTGTGAAAAAGTCGCTTTTTGTCTCATCCATAAGAAATGCCAAAAGCTTATCTGCGCCCTCTCTCTTTATATTTTCCCTGTAAAGCTTTATAAATTCTTCCTTGTAATTGATATTTTCCATTTAAAGATACCTCGCTTAAAGGATTTATTTGTTAAATTATTATAGCATAATAAACAGGAGTGTTAAAGCAGAAAAGAAAAACGAAAATAAAACAATATACTTATGCGATATGCAATAATTTTAAACATTTTATCAAAAGGAATGTTAAAAAGCTGTCTATTGCTCTAAAAATTTCCTCTTAAGAGGGCTTTCTGACCATTTTTTAAAAAATCGAAGGATTGTAAAGCAATGCCTTCTGTGGTATAATAAATGCAATATTTTTTATAGAACCGCAGCAGCTTAAAAAAAGGATAAATATAAAAAAGCGTCAGGGGTTGGAAAATGACTGTTCTTAATTTCATTTCCATGGCAGGCGGTGTTGCCATGTTCCTTTACGGTATGTCCATAATGGGCACAGGTCTTGAAAAGGTATCCGGCGGATATCTGGAAAGGGCGCTGGAAAAGATGACCAACAACATTTTTCTCAGCGTTCTTCTTGGCGCTGCAACCACAGCCCTTATACAGTCCTCCTCTGCCACAACAGTCATAGTTGTAGGCCTTGTAAACGCAGGGGTTATGAAGCTTAAGCAGGCTGTCGGCGTAATAATGGGCGCCAACATAGGAACCACCATAACCGCACAGCTTATAAGGCTTTCGGACATTCAGGGGGATTCTCTTTTTCTCTCCCTTTTTAAGCCAAAAACACTTGCCCCTCTGGCTGCCGCCGTAGGAATTGTCATGTTTATGGCATCAAAGAAAACCAAGCGCAAAGAAATAGGTCAGATGCTTGTGGGCTTCGGCATACTTTTTGCAGGTATGTTCGCTATGGAGGAAGCTGTTGCGCCGCTGCAAAGCTCGCCTGTTTTCCCAAGGATATTAAGCGCCATGAGCAATCCCGTTCTGGGTGTTCTGGCAGGAGCTGTCATAACAGCGCTCATACAGTCCTCGGCTGCCTCCATAGGCATGCTTCAGGCCCTTTCCTCCACCGGGCTTCTCACCTTTTCCACCGCCTTTCCCATCATCATGGGGCAGAATATAGGAACCTGCATCACACCTATACTCTCCTCCATAGGCGCATCTAAAAATGCCAAAAGGTCGGCGCTCATACACCTTTATTTTAACCTCATAGGAACTGTGCTGTTTCTTTTTGCCATATATGGTGTAAAATATACCATAGGCATATCCTTCTGGGAGGCCTCTGTCACAAGGACCGCCATCGCAAATTTCCACACCTTTTTCAATATAGCCGTAACCCTTGCGCTGCTGCCCTTTGCAGGGTTTATAGAAAAGCTGGCAAGGGCATCTGTAAAGGACCTTAAGGAAGGGCAGGACGAGCTGGAAAAAATGCTGGATGAAAGGCTTTTAAAATCCCCCTCCATCGCCATACAGCAGTCAAACAGGGTTGTTGACCTTATGATAGAGGGCTGTCTTTCCAATTTTAAAAGAGTTGGGCAGCTTTTTGAGAGATATGACACAAAGGAAGCAGAAAGGCTCATCGAAACCGAGGAGCGCATCGACAAGATGGAGGATCGGCTGGAAAATTATCTTATCAAAATTTCCTCCTGCGAAATATCCTCAAAGGAAAATCTCTATATCTCCGAAATGTTCCACCTTATAAAGGATTATGAGAGGATAGGGGATTATATTGTAAATCTGGCAGAATGTGCTCAGGAGCTTTATTCCAACCGCATCTTTTTTTCCGATCAGGCCCAAAGACAGATGCAGATACTCTGCTCGGGCGTAAAGGAAATTGTGGAGCTTTCAGCCTCTGCCTTTGACAGCATGGATATAGATACCGCAAGGCAGATAGAGCCCTTGGAGGAAACCATAGATGCTATGGTGGAAAAGCTCAAGGACTGCCATGTGGGGAGACTTAAAAGCGGACTTTGCAATGTCCATGCAGGCATAATGTATCTGGAAATTCTCACCAATTTGGAGAGAATCTCCGACCACTGCTCAAATATAGCCCTTCACATACTCACCATATGTGAGGGAAAGGGAAGATATGATGCCCATGAATACATAAAAAAGACACACAGCATGCCTGATGCTGTCTACACCTCTCTTATGGAGGGTTATATGGATAAATATTTTGCCAAAATCAACAGATATACCGAGGAGGAACAGAAGTGAACAATCACGAGAAAACTATGGAAAAAATAACAAACCTGGCAAAGGCAAGGGGCTTTGTCTATGCAGGAAGTGAAATTTACGGCGGACTTTCCAACACATGGGACTACGGCCCCTTGGGGGTTGAGCTTAAAAACAATGTAAAGAGGGCATGGTGGAAAAAATTCATTCAGCAGTGCCCCTACAACGTGGGACTTGACGCAGCAATTCTGATGAACCCGGAGGTTTGGGTGGCATCAGGACACGTCGGCGGCTTTTCCGATCCTCTCATGGACTGCCGCTCTTGCAAGACAAGACACCGTGCAGACAAGCTTATCGAATCTCAGGCAGGCTTTGAGCCAAACGGCTGGTCGGATGAGCAGATGCAGAATTATATCAAGGAGCACAGCCTCAAGTGCCCCGAGTGCGGCGAGAGCGACTTCACCGACATAAGAAAATTCAACCTCATGTTCAAAACCTTTCAGGGCGTTACAGAGGATGCGAAAAATCAGATTTATCTGAGGCCCGAAACCGCTCAGGGAATTTTTGTAAACTTTGCAAATGTGGCAAGAACCACAAGAAAGAAGCTGCCCATCGGCATAGGTCAGATAGGAAAAAGCTTCCGAAATGAGATAACCCCCGGAAACTTCACCTTCAGAACAAGGGAATTTGAGCAGATGGAGCTGGAATTTTTCTGCCGCCCGGGAGAGGATTTGCAGTGGTTTGCCTATTGGAAGGATTTTTGCAAGAACTGGCTTTTAAGCCTCGGCATCAAGGAGGAAAATATCAGGCTGCGCGACCATGACATAAAGGAGCTTTCCCACTATTCAAAGGGAACAACCGACATAGAGTTTGTTTTCCCCTTTGGCTGGGGAGAATTGTGGGGCATTGCCGACAGAACCGACTTTGATTTGAAACAGCACCAGAATTGCTCCGGAAAGAGCATGGAATATTTTGACCAGGAGACAAACGAGCATTTCATCCCCTATTGTGTAGAGCCTTCCTTGGGCGCAGACAGAGTTACTCTGGCATTTCTCTGCGAGGCATATGACGAGGAGACTGTGGATGAGCAAAAGGGAGATGTGAGAACTGTTTTGAGGTTCCACCCTGCGCTCTCTCCCATAAAGGCAGCTGTTCTGCCCCTTTCAAAGAAGCTTTCTTCAAAGGCAGCAGAGCTTTACAGCTCTCTTTCAGAGGATTTTATGTGCGATTTTGACGACTCAGGCTCCATCGGCAAAAGATACAGACGTCAGGACGAGATAGGCACACCCTTTTGCATCACATACGATTTTGAAACCGAAAATGACGGCTGTGTGACCATAAGGGACAGAGACACCATGAAGCAGGAGAGAATCCACCTTGAAGAGGTAAAGGATTATATCCAAAAGGCTATGAAATTTTAATAATTGATGTAAACTAAAAAAATCCTGCTGTGCAGTTAAAATTTACTGCGCGGCAGGATTTTTTTTAAATTTAAGGCTAAAAATGTGCAGCAGGAAAAGTGTTTTTTCCTTTCAGGGCTTTTAATTCGACTTAAATATCGGCCTTGCAGACATATAATGAATGGGAAGGCCCTGCTCTCTGAACTTTTTTTCATGCTCTGAAATATATTTTGCCTGAGGATGCTCCCTCGGCAGGTCGAATATATCCTCAACTATTTCAAAGCCTGCCTTTGGGAAATAATATTTTCGGGTGAAGCTGAACAAATCATCGTCATCCGTTTTAAAGAAAACCATGCTTTCCGGCTTTAAAAACCTCTTATAGCTTTCTAACATTCTTGTATGTGTAAGCCGGTGCTTGTGATATTTTGAGCTTGGCCACGGATTGCAGAAATTTATAAGCAGGCAGTCGATTTTATCCTCCTGCCCCAAAATATCGCCTAAATTTTCTATATTGCAGGCGGTAAGATATATGTTGTCGGGATATCTGCCTGCATTTTTGAAAGCCTCATCCACATTTCTTTTGCCTGATGCCAATATATCCCTTTTGATATCTATGGCGAGTATGTTTATATCCTCTCTGTCAGCTGCCAAAAGTGAGGTGGACAGGCATTTTCCGCAGCCTAATTCCACATAAAAGGGGCTTTGGGGCCTTTTGAAATTTTCCTTCCAGTGATTTTTTCTTATGCTCGGCTCATCTTCAAAGAACAGTGCCGAATTTAATTCCGACGGCGCCCATTTTTTTCTTCTTATCCTCAATATATCTGCTCCTTTAAACCTTGTCGTTCATTATCTGTATATAGATAGGGTCGCCGGAATCCTTGCTTGAGGGAATTATGGCAACCAGATTTCCCTTTTCCAAATAGAAGGAGAAGGTGAAAAGATTGTCCACACCCATCTGGCTGTCAGCGGCAACTATCCTGTCTGCCAAGGCAGACATGCCCTGTGCGTTAAGCTCCTCCCGCTTTTCCTTGACAGCCTCCTCCTTTCCCAAAATGGTGGAGGACTGTTCATCCATTATAAGCGTTGCCATTGTGTGGGGCTTCATTATCTGTGAAACAGAATACTGTCCCCCTGTTCTGGCGCTGAAATTAAGCCCGAAGGCAAATTTTGTGGGTACCTTCATTTGGGCGTTTGTATATTCTCCCTCATAAAACAGCGAGATGACCTCATCTGTAATTGCGCCCACCGAATCTATTATATTTAAGGACGAGCCTTCCTTGCTCAAATCGAAAACTCCCACCACCTCATTTAATGTGCTTTCGATTTTTTCGGCTATCACAGCTGCCTGCTCATCGTGCACGCCGTCCTTTTCAGGCAGAGAATAGGCGACATAAAGATTGTTTTCGTTTCTCTCCTTAGGTGCAAAGGACATTGTGAGGCTTTCCCCTGCAAGTGAATTTTCCTCTGACGATGACTCCTCCTTGCTGCTCTTTTCAGCCTCTATCCTCACAGGGTCCATATTTTCCCTTTGCCCCAGCGAAGCCTTAAAGTCCTCTCTCTTGCAGGAGCTTAGGGAGCAAAGAGCTATAAAAAAAGCTAAAATTAAAAGTAATTTTTTCATTTTCAATCCTCTGATCAAAATTATTTTATTCCCTTTTGGGCATAATCTAATGTATGCCCTAAAAGCTTACACAAAAAAAGGAGGCCTTTTTTCATGATAAAATTTTTACTTCTGGCACTTACACTGACACTTATAACAGCATCCGCCGCTCTTTTGGGCATAGAAAGCACGCCCTTTGAGGTTTTCAAAATAAAGGGCGGCATACCCATATCTCAAAAAAATGAAACAGCAGAGCAAGGCGAAGAAATTTCATCCTCAAAGGAGGACAGCCTTAAGGTGCTGCCAAGATTCATCCCCGATGAGCCCTTAGAGCAGGATCTCTCCACACAGGAAAGAATGGAGGAGGGGGAAAAGCAGCATGAAGAGGGAAAGATGAGCATACCCACTGAAAGGGAAATCAAAAAGGCTGCCAACCCCTATATCACAGAAATCATAAACATAAAGGAAAATGCCTTTGCCAACCTGTCAGCCATGGAAAAGCAGATTGCCGTAGACTATCTCTCCCTGCCCAAAAACGAAAGGGAAAATGCCCCCGCCCTGCTCAAGGAAAAATATATGCCTAAGGCTGTCTTTCTTTTGGACACAGCCGACAAGGATGTGGAAAGAGCTTTAAAAAAGCTGGAGTCTGCACTGAGGGCTATAAACGCGCCCTTGGATATGGTGGATGAGGCAAAGAAAAGCTATCTTGACGAAAAGGAAGAAAAGCTCAGCTATTACAGGGAGCTTTTAAAATCCCTGGGTCAGGACATATCACTGCCTTAATCCGCCTTTTGCTCCTCTTGGTCTTGAGAGGGCATCATGAAATTATTTTCAACAATTATCTCCTCGCCGAATATGCCCTCTAAAATTTCCTTCCTGAAGGAAAACACCGAGGGGCTTTGGTGCAGAAGTCTTTCATAATCATAAGATACGGCTGTTTGGGCTTCAAAAAGCTGAGGCATATTTTCAAGATGCTCAGGATAAATCAAAATATCCGGCTTTTGCTCTAGCTCGCTGAAGGGGACATAATAATTTTCCCTGTCCTTGGCTAAATTGACAAAGCCTGCCTGCTCTAAAAATTTGCTTTCCATTGTTTCGGGTGTCATTGCAAAATTGTCGCCTGTCACAAAAAGAAATGTGGGGGATTTTTCTGAAAACCTCTCTTGGACAAGCTCCTGTGCCGATGTTATCAGCGCATTTTCTGTCTCGTTGAAATAAAAGGCAAGCTGCTCCTTTTTCTTTTCCCAATCCTGCGAGCCTTCAAAAATAAGGCTTATTCCGTCTAAAAAATCCAAAAGCTCCTGAGTGCTTGAAAATCTTTCCATTGTTATGCTTTTGATGCCGTTTTCCTCAAGCGCTTTTTTCACGCTGCTTTGAGTGTTGTCAGAAATTATGGCAAAATCCGGCTTCAAGCTTAAAATTTCATCCGCCTTGGGATATTCACTGTCCTCAAATGCGCCCTCAGTGTCCAAAAGTGCGTGGCCGTAGCCTAAAACGCTGATTATCTCCCTTCCCTGAGGATTCAAGCAGATAACCCTTGAGGGCCTTTCCTCAAAGCTTATGCCAAAGCTGTTCACAGGGTAAATATCCGGCGCCTTTTCATTTTTGCAGCTGCACAGCACAAGCAGGCAGGCAAAAAGCAAAATCAAAATTTTTTTCATATTTAAAACCCTTCCGGCAATTTTTTTCTTCTCTAACAATTCATTTTAAAGCAAAAGTTGTCTTATGTCAAACAAAGTTGTAGACAAAACAAAAAATTTATGGATAATTGAATTTGGGCGATATGAGGTGATTATATGAAGAGGAAAAATACCTGCTGCTTTACAGGTCACAGAGAAATTCCGGCAAACGAAATTTATTTATTGAGGGCAAAGCTGCAAGGAACTGTACAGCTTTTGTATGACGAGGGCTATACCAACTTTGTGTCAGGCGGAGCTGTTGGCTTTGATACCCTTGCGGCTTGGGCGGTTTTAAATCTCAAAAAAACCTGCCCCGATGTTACATTGACTGTTGTTTCCCCCTTTGCAGGTCAGAGCCAAAGCTACACGCCCTGCCAGAAAAGGGCATTTGAGCAGATAAAATCACAATCTGATGAATTTATTATTTTAAGAGCAGGCTATCAGAGCGGCTGCATGATGGAAAGAAACAGGAAAATGGTGGATATGTCCTCCGTCTGCGTAGCTTTTTTGAAAAAGGAAGCCTCCGGAACAGCAAACACAGTGCGCTATGCCCTAAAAAACGGGCTGCGCGTCATAAATCTTTTTGTGCCTGAGGATGAAATTGAAATCCGCCAACAGACACATCTCTGCTTTGAATAAAAACTTTCCTCCGCTTTCTTCCGCTTTCTTCCGCTTTCTTCCGCTTTCTTGAAAGAAAGCTTGCAAAGAACTTAATTTCGCACAAGCTATGCAGATATTTGCATTAGTTTAATGCCTGCGCCGCTTTCTTAAAAGAAAGCTTGGCAAAGAATTTAATTTTGCACAAGCTATGCAGATATTTGCATTAGTTTAATGCCTGCGTGTGTTACAGCTTGACATTTTGTCATGATAAGCACATTTAGGTTAAGCTTTTTTGCAGATTTTCCCTTAATGCCCGTTTTCTTACATAAAAAGAAAAAATAAAAGCTTTAATCAATTTTCTTCTTTCTAAAAAGACCTTAACGAATAAATGTGAAAATAACGCTATGGCATTTATGACCGACCAAAAGGCAATTATCAAGCCCTACACCGGCTTTAAGCCCGAACGTGACAAGCTGCTTGAAAGTATGCAGCATAGCTTACCGCTTGTTGAAATAAGAGAAATCGCAGAGCCGATGAATAGTGTTATCCGCAAAGTTAATGCTATGACAAATGCCGATTTTTCAAAAATCGAACTGTCAAACGCACTTGACACCGTGTCGCCGGAAAATTAAAGTAATAACGTAAAAAAGTGCTTTACATATTCTGTTGATTTGCGTATAATAATAGTGACGATAGGCAACGGCGTGTGTCTGTCAAAGCGTTGAAGCATAACAGCGTACCGGCAAGCCTTGTTATGCAGAGCTTTCGAGAGGGGTTGTGCAACGAAACCTCAAGCCGGAGTAGGCGCAAGCCGAAAGAAAATGCTCAAAGCCGCCTTGTTTACGCAAGGCGGCTTTTCTTATGTACCACGGGGGCGAATTATGGATAAATTACAAGAATGTGCTAAAGCTTGGCAAAAGATTCTCCCGCTGCCTGTGGCAGAAAAAGGGAGAATCTTTTGGCGCAGCTGTCCTTAAATTTTAAGCATTGCTTTAGCTGTGCGCAAAAATTTAGCTGACAGCAAGAGGGGCTATTTAAGTATAATTGATATCCTGCATAGGAAAATCTAAGAAGCTTTTGGCGCAGCTGTCCTAAATTTTAAGCATTGCTTTAGCTGTGCGCAAAAATTTAGCTGACAGCAAGAGGCGCTATTTAAGTATAATTGATATCCTGCATAGGAAAATCTAAAAAGCTTTTGGCGCAGCTGTCTTTAAATTTTAAGCATTGCTTTAGCTGTGCGCAAAAATTTAGCTGACAGCAAGAGGGGCTATTTAAGTATAATTGATATCCTGCATAGGAAAATCTAAGAAGCTTTTGGCAGAACTTTTCTTCCTGCGCCGCTTTCTTAAAAGAAAGCTTGCAAAGAATTTTAATTCGCACAGATAAAGCTGATATTGGCATAACTTTATTGCCTGCGTGTGTTACAGCTTGACATTTTGTAATGATAAGCACATTTAGGTTAAGCTTTTTTGCAGATTTTCCCTTAGTGCCTGTTTTCTTACATAAAAAGAAAAAATAAAAGCTTTAATCAATTTTCTGCCTTTTAAAAAGACCTTAACGAATAAATGTGAAAATAACGCTATGGCATTTACGACCGACGAAAAGGCGATAATTAAACTTTATACCGGCTTTAAGCCCGAACGTGACAAGCTGCTTGAAAGTATGCATCAGAGCTTACCGCTTGTTGAAATAAGAGAAATCGCAGAGCCGATGAATAGTGTTATCCGCAAAGTTAATGCTATGACAAATGCCGATTTTTCAAAAATCGACCTGTCAAACGCACTTGACACCGTGTCGCCGGGAAATTAAGGCTATAACGTTAAAATGTTCTTGACATATTCCGTTGATTTGCATATAATAATAACAACAAGAGGAAACCCCTTGCCTTTAAGTAGGGACAGTAGCTCATAGCTGCCAAAGAGGAAACCCCTTGCCTTTAAGTAGGGACAGCAGCCCAAAGCTGCCAAAGAGGAAACCCCTTGCCTTTAAGTAGGGACAACGGCAAGCGGCGGGGAAACCCGCCGCTTATCCTTTTACAAAGGAGAGGTCATTTATGCAAAAAATCCGCTTTTACAAAGTCAAGCTTGACTATATTAAATATTTGCATACTGTTGATAGCAGAGTGCAATATCACGCCGCCCGTCCCGACGCCTATAACGAAAATCGCCCATATATCGGTGTCGTTCTCACCGTTAATGGCAAATGTTATTTTGCTCCCTTGGAACACCCCCGACCGGAACATCAAAACTTAAAAAGCAACCCACACATATTCAAAATTGACGGTGGCAAACAAGGGCTTGTCGGGCTTAATAATATGTTACCTGTACCCCCGTCGCAGCTCGTTTCTTTTGATATAAACACTATGCCAAACCGGAAAACGCTTATATCTCAATTCATTTATTGTCAAAACAACGCTGCAGATCTGATAGCAAAAGCGCAAAATGTATATCAGCGACGGCTGAACCCAAATGCTTTTGAAGAAAAGATATATTGTGATTTTGAAAAGCTCGAAGCCGCAGCAGACCTTTACATAGACCCACAGCAGAACCGGCAACAGACGCCGCCTGTTCCGGCAGCTCCGGCGCAGCCAATATATTCATAAGCTTATCTCCTTCATATAAATCTAAAAAAAGCAAACAGGCGGGTAAAAATACCGCCTGTTATTTTTAAAGCATCAATCTCTTGAAGAAATGACCATTGCTGCCACGCAGGAAAGCAGGAAGGAAACGCAGCCTGCTGCCACCATGATTATGCACACAATATTTCTCCATCTGTTGCGGCTTCTGTATGTATCGTTCATAAAAAATCTCCCCTTTTATTCTTTGTTAAAAGTATATACTGTTTTTTGTCAGTATTCAAGGGCAAATGCGAGGACAGGAATTTTCAACATTTTAAGTCTGCACCTGTTAAAAACTTTGTCTTTCAAATATTTTACATTTGGTTTATTATAATATAAAGGGGGTGAATTTTTTTGCACAAGGACAGAATTATACTTCACTGTGACTGCAACAGCTTTTATGCGTCGGTTGCAGAGATGAACAACCCTGAGCTAAGGGATTTTCCGATGGCTGTATGCGGAGATCCCAAAAGCCGCCACGGAATTATTCTGGCAAAAAATCAGAAGGCAAAGGCATATGGAATTAAAACTGCCGAAACACTTTGGCAGGCGAGGGAAAAATGTCCCGATTTGGTGGCAGTTGCCCCCAATTATGAGGAATACCGCCGTATGCACAATGTATTGAACAATATTTATCTTAAAAGGACCGATTTGGTTGAGCCCTTCGGCATTGATGAAAGCTGGCTTGATGTGACCAATTCCGCCCACCTTTTCGGCACTCCCTGTGAGATTGCCGACGGCCTGAGAAAGGAAATAAGGGAGAATTACGGCATCACCATATCTGTGGGAGTATCCTTCAACAAGGTATTTGCAAAATTGGGTTCAGATTATAAAAAGCCGGATGCAACTACTGTAATTTCAAGGGACAACATGAAGCAGATAGTCTGGTGCCTGCCCTGTGACAGCCTTCTTTATGTAGGCCACTCTGCAAAAAAGAAGCTGGAGACTGTAAACATAAGAACCATAGGCGACTTAGCCTTAGCTGATGAGCATATACTCACCAAGCTTTTAGGAAAGCAGGGACAGATGCTTAAATTATACGCTATGGGGGAGGATTCTTCACCTGTTCGCTCATTTTTTGACAGGCCCAAGCCCAAAACTATCGGCAACGGCATGACATTTTCAAGAAATCTTTTCGGCGAGCAGGACATAAAGGCGGCAGTCCATCTTTTATGCGAGGAAATTTCCATGCGCCTTAAGGACGAGGAGCTTTTTGCAGGGGGAGTCAACATCACGCTGAAAACACCGGATTTTAAAGTCAGCAGCCACCAAAGCCCCTTAGCTTCTGCCACCTATTCAGAAGGAGAAATTGCAAGGACTGCCATAAGGCTCATTGAGGAAAAGGGAGGCTTTAAAAAGCAGGTGAGAAGCCTCACCGTAACCGCCATAAATTTAACCGACGAGCCCACAGGACAGCTCTCCTTTTTTGGTGACGACTCAGAAAAAATCAAAAAGGAAGAAAAGCTGAACGATGCCCTTTTGGCTCTTAAAAAGAAAATGGGCAGAGATATTATAAATAAGGCTGTTGTATTAGAAAGCGATATACAGTAAAAAAGGAAGGGGAAAGCCCTTCCTTTTTTGCAGGAAATATCAAGGCGGACGGAAAAAAGTTTCTTGAGGCTTTAGACATCACCGGCAGGGGCCTTTGGACCATATACAGTGAAAAGTGTCAGGTATTTTGGATTCAGGCCTCATATTTAAGCGAAAAGATGCCCTTTTTGCTTGATTATGACAAAAAAAGCAATACAGCAGAGGTTTCCTTTATAGCAAAATGTTATGGTATATTGCATGATAAAGAGGGGGACAAGCTGTGGGATATACCTTCTGAAAGTGATGATGAGGGTAAGAAAAGGACGGCAGAATATTTAGAAAGCTGTGCCCTTTGATACCTTATAAAATTAAATGATGGTATGAAAACAGAATCATTTATATGCAAATAGGCTTTTAAGCGCAAAAAAGGACACGCCGAAGCGTATCCTTTTTTTTGCATTTTAAAAGGTTAATTACTTAACCTCTACCTTTGCGCCTGCCTCGGTGAACTTAGCAGCGAGAGCATCAGCGTCAGCCTTGGAAACACCTGTCTTTAAGGGCTTGGGAGCCTCGTCAACAAGAGCCTTAGCTTCCTTAAGTCCGAGACCTAACTCTTCCTTAACAAGCTTGATAACGCCCATCTTTGCAGCGCCTGCTTCAACTAAGATTACGTCGAACTCAGACTTTTCTTCTGCTGCGCCGGCAGCGCCGCCTACTGCTGCTACTGCAACGGGAGCTGCAGCGGATACGCCGAATTCCTCTTCAATTGCCTTAACTAATTCGTTCAGCTCTAATACTGTAAGAGCCTTGATATCTTCTATAAACTTTGTGATTTTCTCAGAAGCCATTTCTTTTTCCTCCTAAAATTTTTAAAATTTTGCGCCTTGGGCATTAAGCCTCGGCAGGTGCTTGCTCAGCGGGAGCCTCTTTTTCCTCGCCGTCCTTTTCTGCGATTGCATTAAGAGCAACAGCAAGACCGCGCAGGTTGCCTGTAAGAACAGAGAGCAGCATGGAGAGAAGTCCTTCCTTAGAGGGTAAGGAGCCTAATTCTGCAACCTTGGCTGCGTCGATAACTCCGCCGTCTACATAGCCTGCCTTAACAGTAAACTTATCCTTGTGATCCTTAGCATACTTTGTGATGATCTTAGCAGCTGCAACCGGATCCTCATGGCTTATAGCCAATGCGGATGAGCCGTGCAGATGATCGTTGAGCTGCTCATAGCCCACCTCCTTGGTAGCCCTCTCGATGATAGAGTTCTTGACTACCATATAGAAAACGCCTGCTTCTCTGAGCTCTTTTCTCAGCTTTGTGTCGTCTGCAACAGAAATTCCGCTGTAATCAACCAGCACTCCGGCTACGGATTCCTTGAGCTTTTCAGAAAGCTCCTTAACCTGAGCCTGCTTCTGTGCAATAATCTTTTCACTTGCCAATTTTTTCACCTCCTGCAAAAATAAAGGTCCATCAGCAATCTCAAAAACAAAAAGAGCCTCTGTCCTTTAAGGAAAGAAGCCCGTAAAAACTCAAAATAAAGTTTCTGCTTTTTCCTCGGCAGGATTTACGAATTTCTTCACCTGCTGTCTTTGGATTGTGATAACACTCCGATTATATCAGCCTGTTTATATATTGTCAACACTATTTATAAAAAAATCAGCTGTTTATAAACTTTTTTAGAAATTCTCCGTTTACATCCGCAGAATAGTTGTCAAAGCTGTCTTTAAGCTTTGCGGTGTTCACCATGGCTGTGTTAACCTTTTTATCCCCCATCCTGAGAATTCCGTCCTTTTTAAGCGAGAAGGGGTAGGGGACTGCTATAAGCGCCTTTTCCTTTACCTCCAAGCTTTTGCCCAGCACGGAGGAATCCATTCCCGATGCCGCTATGCATTGGCGGTTTTCGTTTGCCCGGTGTATAAGCCCCATGCTTTCGGAATCTATGGGGCTTGTGCTCACAAGGCAGATGGATGCCCCCAGCATATTCGATATAAAAAACGGCTCATACATGGCAGAGCTTCCGGATGAAATAAGCGCCAGCTTTCCCAAAGAGCTTTGGGCTATGCTGACATCCTCTCCGGCTGAAACGCCCCATTTTCTCTCCCTTTGGGAGAGGAAAAGCTTGTTGTGCCTTGCTATCACCTCTCCGTTTTCAGAAAAACAGTACATGGTGTTGTATATCCTTTTATCAACCCGGTGGTAAAAGCCGCCTGCGGCAATTATCATTTTATAGCACCTTGCAAGCGTGGAGAAGGTGTTGAAAAATATCTCTCCCAAAAAGCCCTGAGTTGCCTCCACAAGCGATAAAAAGGAGCTGCTGTCCTTGCTTTTTGCATCTATCAGAAGTGAGGAAATTTCCCTTTCCAGCTTTCTGTAACCGGGCATGAAGCTTATGGGCACCTCCCCCATAAGCTGAGGGAAAACAAGTATCTGTGCACCCTCGTTCCTGGCCTCCTTCACATAGGAATTTATATCCTCAATATAATCCTCTAAGCCCTCATAAGGCTGCAGCTTATAGCAGACGGAGCTTATCCTTATCCCGTTTTCACAGGGGACCATCGCCTCCTCCTCTCTCATGGCAGCCTCTTTTGCCATTCTTCTTACCTTTTCCTCTGTCACAAGATAGCTCATGGCAAGAGAGGAAAGCTTCAAATCCATTTTGAACATTTATTTTTCCTCCTCAAGACCTGTCTTTTCCTCAGAGAAAAGATTTTTATATTTCCTTAAAAGCTCCATCCCTTTTTTTATTGCCGGATGATCCACCCTCAGCTGTGAGGGGGTCAGCTTTCCGTAAACCTCGTTTATCTCAAAGGGTGATACCAATGTCCAGTCCCCGTTTACAATTATTCCGCCGTTTGCTATTGCCGCAGCTACCGGAACACCGGTTGTCTGTGCCACATTGAGGGCATAAAGGGCTGCCCTTTGGGGAGAAAAATCGTAAGATTCCATATAAAGGCTGGCTATGAAAAGCTCTGCCCCCTTAAGAACCGCCTCTGTCCTCACATAGGGTATGTTCATATCCACAGAGGGCAGCAGGGCTATTTTTCCAAATGGCGTCTGTATGGGGTCTATGCAGTCATCCCTTTTGAAAATTCCCCTGTCGGACATACACAGGTGACAGCTTCTTTGTATGCCCAAGGGCTCACCCTTCGGGTTCAGTATGGTAAGGCAGAGAGAATCCTCCAAGGAGAACTTTTCCGGCACCACATATACATTGTGCTTTACAGCATAGGCTGCACACTTAGAGAGCATCTTGCGCACATCATAAAAGGGCACATAGGGGCGGTTGTTTGCAAATATCACCAAATCGGTCTGCCTTGCAGGCTCTGCAAAGGAGGAGAGTATGGCAATATTCAAATCGCTCAATATATTCACATTGCTTAAATTCAAGGGTTCCAAAAAATCACCTTTTCTAAATTAGTTTTGCTTTCATTCCGTCAAAGGTTATTTCCTCCAAAATGCATTGGGAAAATTTATCCACAGGCGGCTTTTTTTCATCAAAGCATAGGCTTATGTAATTGTCTGTATAGCCTGTCCCTGTTCTTTCTCCCAGCACTCTGGCTTTTTTTCCTATCTGGAGATTTAAAAATTCCCGCCTTCTTTTTTCGGCAAGCTGAGAAAGAATCTGATTTCTCTCCTTTTTTATCTGCGGTGTAACCTGCTCCTTCATGCCTGCTGCCTTTGTTTTGCTTCTTGGGGAATATTGGAATATATTTGCCTTCAAAAGCGGCAGACTGCTTACAAAACTGCAGGTTTCCTTAAATTCCTCATCTGTTTCCCCGGGAAATCCCACTATTATATCTGTGGTGATTGAAGGGTTCTCAAAATTCTTGAAAATATACTCCACAAAGCCCATATATTCACCTGTGGTATATCTTCTTCCCATTCTCCTTAAGGTTTTGTCGCTTCCTGATTGCAGCGCAAGGTGAAAATGAGGGCACAGCTTTTTTAAGCCCCTCATCTCATCAAAATCCCTCATATCCATAAGGTTTGGCTCAACTGAACCCAGGCGAACCCTGAAGTCTCCCTCCCTTTGGCAGACCGCCTTTATGGCATGATAGGGACGAAGTCCTATGTCAAAGCCGTAGCGCGAAAGATTTATGCCTGTTAAAACCAGCTCCTTATAGCCTCTTTCTATAAAGGCATCTGCATCCTTTATTATATCCTCTATCCCCTCGCTTCGCACAGGACCTCTTGCAAAGCCTATGGCGCAATAGGCGCAGAAATTGTCGCAGCCGTCCTCTATTTTAAGATAGGCCCTCTGAAAGCTTTCATCAAAGCTTCGGCACTTCATGGGGGCTATGCTCTTAACCTTGAATATATCCCCAACCTCAAAAAGCCGCTCCCTGTTTTTAAGAAATTGCTCAAGATAATCAAAAAGCCTGTCCTTTTCGCCGTTTCCGACAACAATATCCGCCTCAGTGAGATTTAAGGCATCAGACTTGTTTACCTGAGGCATACAGCCTGTCAGTATTATCACAGACTCGGGGTTTTCCCTTCTCAGATGCCTTACAATTCCCCTTGACTTTCTGTCGGCAATGTGTGTCACCGTGCAGGAATTTACAAGGAATATATCCGCCTTTTCACCGGATACAACCTCATAGCCTCTTTTTAAAAATTCCTCTCTTAAATACTGGGTTTCAAATGTATTCACCTTGCAGCCCAGTGTAAAAAAACTAACCTTCATTTTTTTGTACCTCTTATAAGCTTTAATTATATATTTTTATAAGAAAAATGTAAAGCTGTCAGAGAGGAAAATACAAAGGGTTCACACTGTAAATTTAAGCCATAAGTGTCTGCAAAAAAATAGGAAGTGTCTAAAGCTTTTGGCAGACTTTTCTGACAAGTGTCTTATTTTATGCTTAAAAGAAAAATTTGGCCGTGCTGTAATTTGAAATTGGAAATTCCCGATGCCACTAATGAATAAATATACAACAGCAATTTATATTTACGGTGCAGGAAAATTTCCCCTAAAATTAAATTTTAAAAATCAGACAGAAATAATATATACAATTCGTATTTTTATTTGACAGCAATATATGTGAATTTTTTTATAAGGGTTAAGAC
>JAHHUC010000035.1 GCA_020024215.1 Oscillospiraceae bacterium
TTCTAACATTTTTTTTCAATTCTGTAAAGGGAAAAACATACAAAAGAAAGACGAAAATACTTAACAATAATGACATAATAATGATATAAAAAATGCTGTTGACACAGCAGACAAAAAAATGTATATTTTAAACTGATATTTTATGTATAATAAGGAGAAGAAAAATGTTGCCTCAAAGTAGCATGGCAGCAGATATAATTTTTGTTCTGCTGCCTTTATCAGTTGCGTTTTTATCAAAGCTTGCATCCTCGTCTGCGATTTTTGTCTCGGATTCAAAACTTTCATCCGATGCGCAGAACGGAAACAGGAAGGCAGCTTTGATCACAGAGCTTTTGAAAAGTGACAAGGATATAGAGCTTTCGGTGCGCCTTTTGATTGTTTCTTGCATGACCTGCTCCGGAATTTCTCTTTTCGGCACACTTATTTCTATTGTGCCCTTAGGTGAAAGCGAGGCTGCAAATGCGGCTTTTTTCATCTGCTTTGCATTGCTTTTCCCATGGATATTCTGGAGCATTTCCTTTGAAGCGCCAAAGGCCCTCTCTGCCTATGCGCCCGATAAATTTGCCTATTCGCTGACCTTCTTTTTAAGGCTTTCGGTGTTTATAGCATGTCCTGCAAGATATATTTCAAAGGGGCTGAGCAATTTGATAGTTGTCATCTCAGGACACAATCCCTCTGAAGTACCCTCCTTTGTAACAGAGGAGGAAATAAGGATGATGGTTGATGAGGGCGGGGAAAAGGGCACTATTGAAAGCAATGAAAGACGTATGATAAACAATGTCTTTGATTTTGACAACCATGATATAGCCGAGGTTATGACCCACCGCAAGGAGGTGGCGGCGGTTCCTCTTACAGCCTCACTTATGGATGTGATAAACCTCTCAACTTTTACAGGATATTCAAGATTGGCTGTGTATGAGGATGATATAGACAATATATGCGGCTTTATCTATATAAAGGATATGCTGAAATATATCGAGCAGGATGATATTTCCGGCTTTGACCTGAAAAAAGAGCTGCGAAAGCCAATCTATCTGCCTGAAAGCTGCAGCTGTGCAGATGCATTTGAAACCTTTCAAAAGGAAAAGACACAGATTGCGGTTGTGGTTGACGAATATGGCGGAACATACGGAATAGTTACTATGGAGGACCTTCTTGAAACCATTTTCGGAACAATTCAGGATGAATATGACAACGAGCAGGCCCAGATAACCGATTTGGGAGACGGCAGCTTTTCTATGGACGGCAGCGTCACTGTGGCTTATTTTGAAGAATATTTTGATGTGGATATACCGGATTCCTTTGAATCGGATACAATAGGCGGAATAGTCACTGAGGTTTTGGGCCATGTCCCCGATGAAGGCGAACAGCTTGATGATATAATAGTGGGCGGCATCGCCTTTAAGGTTTTGGAGTTTGACGATAGGAGAATAACCAGAATTTCTGCAAGGAAAATTCAGGAGGAGGAATAAGGCCCTGCTCAACAGAATCTTTCAAAGACAAACAAAGGAGAAAGTACATGCTTTTAGATGAATTTGACAAGGAAAAAAATGCGATCATAAATCCTCAGATGATAATTTTGAAAAATGACAATATGCCCAAAACAGCAATTTCCTGTTTTTCCAAAAAGCTTATAGAGGAGATATTGGACTTTTTTCCCTGTGAGGAAGTGGGAAAGATAAAAAGCGCCAACGGCAGCCAGATAATTTACAGCGTTGAGTATAAGGGAAAAAATATCGGACTTTATATGTCAATGGTAGGTGCTGCTGCCTGTGTTGGAAGCTATGAAGAGGTTCTTGCAATGGGAATGGAGAGACTTGTTCTATTTGGAACCTGCGGCTGCCTTGATAAAAATATTTCAGACTGCTCTGTCATAGTGCCTTCATATGCATTGAGAGATGAGGGAACAAGCTATCACTATATGCCCCAATCTGATGAAATAGAGGTCAACAGCCGTAAGAACATCAACATTTTTGAAGCTATATTGAATGAGCATGGCTATGGCTTTACAGAAGGCATGGTATGGACGACAGACGGCATATACCGCGAGACAAAGGAAAAAATGGAAAGGCGAAAAAAAGCCGGCTGCATAGCTGTGGATATGGAGTGCTCTGCCATGGCTGCGGTGTCAAAATTTAGAAACAAGGAATTTTTCCAGTTTTTCTATGCCGCCGATAATTTAGATGGTGTTTCGTGGGATAAAAGAAGCTTAAAATGTGAAAAGAAGCTGGATGAAAAGATGAAAATTGCTGTTTTGGCTTTGGAGATGGCATATAGAGTGGAAAAGGAGAGAGCACTGTGAAAATAGCTGAAAATATTTCAAAAGACGGTCTTACGTTGAGAAATTATAATTTCGGCGATATGGAATTTGCTTCTTCAATGTGGAACGATGAAGAAAACGGCAGGTATATGAGCGACCCAACAAAAGAGTATATGGATGATGAATACAGAGAATCCCTTTTGAGCCTGGAAAAAAGTGAGGATACCTATTATTTCATTTTAGAGGACAGCCTGACCAAAGAACGTATAGGAACCTGCTGTGCCTATGTTAAAGACAGCAAAAAGACCTTTGATATAGGCTGCTGCATAAATAAAAAGTTTTGGAAAAAGAAAATGGCAACGAAAATGCTGGATATGCTTCTTTCATGGATAAGGGAAATGGGGGGAGAAAAAGTTGTTGCTGAAATAGCAGACTTAAACCAAGCCTCAAAGGCACTTGTGCGAAAGGCAGGATTTGTGCCTGTCAAGGTGACAAAATTTAAAAAGTGGAATATGCCTGTTTGCTATGATTCCAAAATTTATGAATTGAGATTAAAAAAGTAACTTTAAAAGTAAGAAAGACACTGCATTTTAAAACGCAATGTCTTTTTTTCTTTTGCAAAACTTATTTTACTGCTTCTGCTCCTTATCCGGCAAGGGTGCAATCTTTTCTTTATAGATTTTAATAAACAACACAACAGCTATCATAAAGCCTGCTATTTCTGCAAAGGGATAGGAGAACCACACTCCCTTTAGGTCCCAGATTTTTCCGAAGATGAAGGCTGCCGGAAGTATGAAAACCAGCTGCCTTGCAACAGAGAGAATAAGGCTGTAAACACCGTTTCCAAGTCCCTGAAAGGCGGAGGAAAACACTATTCCGAAGGCTGCCGGAATAAAGGAAAGCGACATTATTCTCAAGGCCTCTGTTCCTATGGACAGCATGGAGGGCGTTGCATCAAAAAGAACCTTTAGTATAAGCTCGCCGCCGAATGAAAAGAGGATCATTCCAAAGGTTAGTATGCAGAAGGCTGTCAGGGAGCAAAGCTTTATTGTCTTTATGATTCTCTCCTTGCTGCCTGCGCCGTAATTATAGCTCACAATGGGTATCATGGAGTTTGTAAGTCCGAAAACCGGCATGAATACAAAGCTTTGCACCTTGCAGTAGATTCCGAACACCGACACAGCGACAATTTCAAAGCTTGCAAGTATGGTATTTATGCCCATGTTCAAAATAGATGAGACAGACTGCAATATGATAGAGGGGACGCCCACCTTGAATATTTCCTTTATTATTGCTGCATCAGGTCTGAAGCTCTTAAAATCAAACGAAAGCTCAGGATTTTTTGCTAAGTTGAAAAACACAGAAAAAAGAAAGCTGACTGCGTTGCCTGTCACAGTGGCAATGGCAGCCCCCTTTATTCCCATGGCAGGTATAGGCCCTGCACCAAATATGAAAATAGGGTCCAGAACGATATTTGTAATTGCTCCTGACATCTGGCTTATCATGCTGAGAACCGTTCTTCCGGTGCTTTGCAGCAGCCTTTCGCCTATTATGGTCGCTATGACAAAAAAGGAAAAGGAAAAGCATATGCTCAGATAATCACAGCCCATTGTTATAATTGTTTTGTCGTCTGTCATAATATTGAAATAAGGCAGAACCATAGTCTGAGCAGCTATGAAAAATGCTATTCCGAAAACGGCTGTCAAAAAATAGGAGTTTCTGGCAGCCAGAGAGGCATCCTCGTATTTTTTCTGGCCTAAAAGTCTTGCCACCAGAGAATTTACTCCCACGCCTGTTCCTGTTGACACATATATTATAAGCATCTGTATGGGAAAAGCAAAGGAAACGGCTGAAAGAGCCTCCTCCTTAAATAGCATTCTTGAAATGTATATGGAATCAACCACATTGTACATGGCCTGAACCAGCATTGATGCCATAACAGGCAAGGCCATGTTCAAAAGCAGTTTTGGTATGGGCATTGTGCCCATCTTGTTTTCTTTTTGCAAACGATTCACCCTTTTAATAAAATTTTAATCCAATGATAACACTATTTTCAGGTTTTGTAAACGAAGGAGATGAGGGCGGCTATGTCCAGGAAGAGAAAAAGGCCGCCGGATAATCCAGCAAATCCCAACGATGTGCTGCTTGCCAGTGTCACAATCGCTATGGCAATTTCAAAGGGAAGAAGCAAATATGAAATTGAAACACTTATAAATCTAAGCAACATGATAACCTACAATCTTCAGGCATATCTTCGCCAGATAGCAATAAACAACGACTGCGCATCGGATCTTGATTTGGATATAGATATATAGTCATCTTTTTAAGCTGTATATCATATTATCATAAGGAGAAGTCAAAGACTGCAAAAACATTTTTTAATATTGAAGGGAGAAATCTCAATGAATGAAAATGAACTTTTGGAATATCAGAAAATGCTGGATATGATAAACGCCTACAATAAAAAGCTTTCGGATATGTCAGATGAAAATATTTTCAGTCAGGAGGATGAAAGCTTTGTAATTTCACCTGATGAAGCTAAAGAAAATTCTGATGCAAATTCGGCTTTGACAGATAAAAGCATGTCAGAAAATGAAAATATGCAGCAATTTCCCAAAATGGGGCAGGGGAGCTGCAAACCGCCTCTTCCCTTGCTGCCAAGTCAGGGAAAGCCCTTCCCGATTCCTCCCTGGGCAGATATAAAGCCGGCTTCAAGCTGCAAGGGAGCCTGTCTGCCGTTTGCATATCCTGAGGTGGAGGTAAGCGGAAAAAATGAAGGCTCCGCCTGCATAATTTACAATCTTTTTGCCGGAAAGATATCTGAGCTGACCGCATTTTTAACCTATACTTATGATGGAGCGTACTTTAATGATGCAATAAACAATGCAGCAGAAACCTTTAAAAATATTGCGCTTTGCAAGCAGAATCATCTCAATCTTTTGGCTTTGCTTCTGACAAAGCTTGGCTCCATGCCAAAATATCATGATTGCATAAGAGGCGATTTCACATGGTGGAATGCCGAAAAGGATATGAAATATCCCTCATATGTGAATATGGCGCTTTTGGATGCAATAGATTTGGAAACGCAGCTTATAGAAAATTACAACATTGCATCAGCAGAGGTCAGGGACCCCTATATATCCACGCTTTTGAGAAGATTGGTGATGGATAATCGCTATCATCTGGATCTTTTGAACCAGCTATACAACGGCTGCTGCAAATAAATTTGATAAAAAAGAGAAAAGCCGTGCAAATACGGCTTTTTTCGCTGCAAAGAAAGTGATACAATATAAAAAAACAAAAGGACGATAAAATATGGAATACTTTTTGAAGCTGGCATTTTTATTTTCTCTTCTGGCATTTTTAGGAATATTCACATTCAAATTTATAATAGCGGAGGATTTAAACGGAATAGATGTGATAAAGGAGCAGTCCTTAAGTACACAGGCTTTAGAGTTGTCGGAATCTTCAGAGGAAAATTCCTCAAAGGAGGAGGATTTGGCAGAGACAGCTGTTTCCTCTGTGCAGGAAAGCCTGAAGCAGGAAATTGAGCAGGAAAGTCCTAAGCAGGAAGAGCTTGATAAAACAGAGGCAGAATTGAACAGCTATGAAACCTATCCGGGAGAAATGCTTGTGCTCAAGGTAAAAAATGCTAAAGGCGGAACAGCAGAATCCGACATATGCGACGGTATAAATCTCTATCCGGCAGGTGAGGATGATCTGGCAGCTCTTATCCCCATAAAATATGACAAGGCTCCGGGCGAGTACACTGTTACATTTAAAAACAATGATTATGAAAAGACTTTGAAATTCAAGGTACTTGACAAGGATTTTCCAAGGACGGATATCGAGGTGGAAAAAGAGACAGCAGCGCAGACAATAGAAAACCAAAAGGCAAATGATGAATACAATCAAAAGGTGCAGTCGCTTAAATGGAACAATGAAAGCTGCCCCATGTGGGAGGGAAGGTTTATTGAACCGGTCAAAGATTACAGGCTCACCTCCGATTTTGGAGAAATAAGAACAGTAAACGGCAAGGAATCCGGCAGACATGGCGGCATGGATTTTGCAGCACCGACAGGAACACCTGTTTTTGCTCCGGCAGGCGGAAGGGTGCTTTTTGCAGATTTTATAGCTTTGACAGGCAACACTGTTATGATAGAGCACGGAATGGGCTTGAAAACGCTTTATTATCACATGGATTCAATAGATGTAAAAGCCAAAGATGAGGTAAAATCCGGCGACATCATAGGAAAAATAGGAACAACAGGCTTTTCCACAGGCCCTCATCTTCATTTTGCCGTAGCTGTGGAAAATGTATATGTAAACCCCAAAAGCTTTTTTGAGAATGATTACAGAAGCTATATAGGCATGTGACAGTATTCTGAAATCTTAAGACCAAAAGGCCTTGTGCAAAATATGTCGCTCTTTTGCAAATCAAATGAGAACAGGCAATATGCTGTTGCTTTGCAAATGCTGCCGTGTTATAATATTTGACAGAATAAGGCTTTTATTTTTAGGGGAGGCTTTCATGAAAGAACAATTAAAGGGCATTGCCCTCATACTTTTCGGCACATTGCTCTGCTGTGCAGAAAGTGGGATAAATAGAACTGTGCTGTCAAATTTTGCCGATGTGCCATTTAGCTTTTTTGGTCTGCTTATAGGTGCAGCAGGGCTGTACTTTGTGTTTTTTAAGTCAGAGGGAAGATAGAAGGAGGGCTTTTATCTTCCCTATAAGAAAACGGAATGTATTTTAAGATACACTCCGTTTTTTATTTTGCCGCATATTTATTTCAAAGACCTAATATTCTCCGTCTTTTAATATCATGTGGGCACATTTATACACATCTCCGCAGCCTAAGGTTATTACCAGATCACCCTCTTGTGCATTTTCCCTTACATAATCGGCAATTTGTGAAAATTCCTCAAACCACACAGCCCCGTCAATTTTTTCGCCTAAATCCTTTGTGTATATGCCATAGGTATTGACTTCTCTTGAACCCATTATCCTGCTCATAACAACCTTGTCAGCAATGGAAAGGGCTTTTGCAAAATCATCCAGCAGCATTTTTGTCCTGGAAAATGTAAAGGGCTGAAAAACCGCCCAAACCCTTTTAAAGCCCAAGCCCTTGGCAGCTTCCAATGTGGCCTTCAGCTCGGCAGGGTGGTGTGCATAGTCATCGGCGACAGTCACTCCGTTGAATTTTCCCAAAATCTCAAATCTTCTGTGAACACCCTGAAACGCTGTAAGGCCGTCCTTTACACCTTCAACGGAGGCTCCTGAAATTATGGCTGCGGCTGCGGCTGCAACAGAGTTGAGCACATTGTGCTCCCCCGGGACACAAAGGGAAATGTCCGTAAGCTTCCTGCCTCTTTCCATAAGCTCAAATGTGCAGTGGGCGCCATCCTTCCACAAAAGATTTTGATAGTAAAAGTCGCTTTTTTTGGTGCTTCCGAAGGAAACAAGCCTTTTTTCTATTCCCTCTATGCACTCTATGGTGTTTTTGTCATCATTGTTGAACACAATGGCATTTGAGGCGCTTTCTGCAAAGCATCTAAAGGATTTTTTCAGGTTTTCCAATGTTTTGAAATACTCCATATGGTCCTCATCCACATTCAGTATAACAGCTATATCCGGCGAGAGATGCAAAAAGGTATCCTGAAATTCACAGGCCTCTATGGTCATATTCTGGGATTTTCCGGCTCTTCCGCTGCCGCCTATGGCGTTTATTTTTCCGCCTATCACTGCGCTGGGGTCCATTTTGGAAGAGATGAGAATGTGCGTAAGCATCGCTGTGGTGGTGGTTTTTCCGTGAGTTCCGGAGACACATATGCAGTTTTTGCATCTTCTGGATAAAAGCCCCAGCATCTCGCTTCTCTCTATGACCGGAATTCCCTTTTCATAGGCTGACACCAATTCGGGATTATCCTTCATTATTGCTGCGGAAAATATTACCGCATCAGCACCCTCTATATTTTCCTTCCTGTGTCCCATAAAAACCTTTATTCCCATATCCCTTTCGCGATTTATATTGTCGCCGGGATTGTTGTCAGAGCCTTGTATCTCAAAGCCCTGAGAATGAAGTATCTGAACAATGGGGTACATTCCCGAACCGCCTATGCCTATAAAATGCAATTTTTTAAAATGTGATAATGCCTCCTCGGTTATCTTGGGCAAATGAAACACCTCTTTGTAAATTATATTGTATGATGGACAGTTTTATATTCTTTAAAACGCAGGCAGGACCGGATTTAAAGAGATTTTTTAATATTATACCACAACAGGAATTATAAGTGAATAAAAAAAGCCTGAGATTTCATAATAATTATATACCGATTGGAGGAGACAAAATTGAATATAACGGATATAAAAATCAGGAAGGTTTATAGTGAAAGCAGATTGCGGGCACTTGTGTCAGTGACCTTTGACAATGTTTTTGCCGTCCATGACATAAAGGTGATAGACGGCCCTCAGCGACTTTTTGTCGCCATGCCCTCAAGACGGGATGAGCAGGGCACCTTCAGGGACATCTGCCATCCCATAACCTCAAAGGCAAGGGAGGAATTGGAAAAGAATGTGGTTTATGCATATCAGCAGTATATGCAGGAAAATCCGGTGAGGTTTGAAGAAAAAGAAGAAAGCAGACCTGAGGCCTTATAGTCATTATCAAAAGCGTCTTCATAGTATGTAATACTTAAGGAGGCGCTTTTGATTATGGAGAAGCTTTTAAATATAATAGAAAGTGAGTTTTTTGAACAGCTTGAAAATGCAGATGTGCTGATTTTAGGAAAGGATTCAGAAAGCAGAGAATTTTTCCGATATATAAGCTCCTGCGGTATTTCCGCTGAAAATACTCCTGCAAAGGACAAGGAATATGATGTTATTGTAAATTTTGGAGATATGCATATAAACCCAAATAAAAGGCTGAAGACAAGGGGAATTTTGGCGCTTGTAAATTCTTCCCACAGCCTTATAAGGCCGGCAAAATGCTGTAAGGCTTTGAAAATACTGAACCTCTCCTCATGAAAATAAGAATAATTTCTTTCAGTTTATAAAAAAATTGCAGGAAAACGATAGCTTATCTTGCAAAACGGATAAATGGTGATATAATGTTTCTTATTATATCCTATGTTTTTTAAATTTCTCTAATTTTGCAAAGGAGATGCTTATTTTGACTGATGACCTTATAAAATGTATAACAGCAAGGCTGCCTTCGCTTTCAAAAAGACAGAAGAAAATAGCCGAATATATTATAGCTCACTATGACAAGGCTGCATTCATGACCGCCGCAAGGCTGGGACAGTCTGTGGAGGTCAGCGAATCAACCGTTGTGAGATTTGCTATGGAAATGGGCTTTGAGGGATATCCGCAGCTTCAGAAATCCCTTCAGGAAATGATAAGAAACCGCCTTACATCCGTTCAGAGAATGGAGATGACGGATGCACAGCTTGGAAGCGGAGATATTCTGGAAAAAATACTTATGATGGACATTGATAAAATAAGAAGAACCATTGAGGAAACCTCAAGGTCAGAATTTGAAAAGTCCATCAATGTTCTCATCAAAGCCAAAACAATTTACATAATGGGTGTGCGCTCCACATTTTCTCTTGCCAATTTCACCTTCTTTTATTTCAATCAGATGTTTGATGATGTCCGTCTTGTGACGACCTCTGCCACAAACAATGTGTTTGATCAGATTTTGAGCATAGGTGAGGATGATGTGTTCTTGGGCCTGAGCTTTCCAAGATATTCAAAGCCCACGGTAACAGCCATTGAATACGCAAAGGAAAAGGGCGCAAAAACAATAGCTATAACCGATTCTGCTGCCTCTCCCATATCCGAGTTTGCAGATATCCGCCTTTATGCAAGAAGCGATATGACCTCCTTTGTGGATTCTCTGGTCGCACCGCTTTCTCTTATAAATGCGCTTATAGTTTCCTGCGGAATGAGAAATCAGGACAAGCTGACCGAAAAATATAAGCAGCTTGAGCCTATCTGGAGCAAATATGAGGTGTATGCTAAGTAAAATGGATTATGATGTTATAGTTGTAGGAGCAGGCGCAGCCGGACTTATGTCAGCTGTCACAGCTGCAAGAAACAAAGCGAGGGTGCTGCTTGTAGAGCGAAACGAAAAGGTCGGCAGAAAGCTGATGATAACCGGAAAGGGAAGATGCAATGTCACAAACAACTGTGATGTTGAAAATCTTATGAATGCCACAATGAGGAACCCCAAGTTCCTGTTTGGCGCCTATAATGCCTTTCCTCCGTCTGCCGTGATGGAATTTTTTGAAACCCTGAAAGTGCCTTTAAAGACCGAGCGGGGACAAAGGGTTTTCCCTGTGTCTGACAAGGCAGCTGATATAGTGGATGCTCTTTATAAATGTATTAAGGCTGAGGGCGTGACACAAAAGAGGAAGAGAGTGTCAAATATCCTTTTTGAGGAAGGAAGGGTTAAGGGAATTAAAACGGCAGACGGCATATCCTTCTTTGCACCCTCTGTAATTATAGCAACAGGGGGACTTTCCTATCCTGCCACAGGCTCAACAGGTGACGGCTATAATCTGGCAGAGGAAACAGGCCACAAAATAATTCCCACCGCTGCATCACTTGTGCCTATTGTTTTAAAGGAAAAATGGTGCAGTGAGCTGATGGGGCTGTCCTTGAAAAATGTAACATTGAAGGTCAAAAAGGGCAAAAAGCTTTTGTTTGAGGAATTGGGGGAAATGATGTTTACCCATTTTGGAATTTCCGGTCCGCTTGTGCTTTCAGCCTCTGCTTTGATGGATGGGGATATGAAGGATTTCAGCCTTTTTGTGGATCTAAAGCCGGCGCTGGATGAGGCAAAGCTGGACGAGAGAATTTTAAGGGATTTTAAGGATGAAAAGAACAGGGCGTTTAAAAATTCCCTTTACAGGCTTTTGCCAAGAAGTCTTGTTCCTGTTATAATAAAGCTTTCCAAAATAGATGAGGATCTGCCGGTAAATTCAATTACAAGAGAGATGAGAAGAAGTCTTGTGAGGGTTATAAAGGAAATGCCTCTTACACCTGTCGCCCTAAGACCTGTCAGCGAGGCTGTTGTCACAAGGGGAGGGGTTTGTGTAAAGGACATAAATCCAAAGACAATGGAATCAAAGAAGCTGTCCGGGCTTTATTTCTGCGGAGAGGTTATGGATGTGGATGCCGTAACAGGCGGCTTTAATCTTCAAATTGCATTTTCAACAGGCTTTCTGGCTGGAAATAATTGTTTTTAAAGGGGTAAACATAATGGATGAAAAGATTGCGGTGGCAATAGATGGTCCTGCTGCTGCCGGAAAAAGCAGCATTGCAAAGGCTCTTGCAGAAAAATTCGGATATATATATGTAGATACAGGAGCGCTTTACAGAGCAGTTGCTTTTTTTGCATCAGAGTCAGGGATAGACACTCAGGATGAAAAGAAGGTTGCAGAATGTCTAAAAGGGCTGAAAATAAGCCTTGAATATAAAAACGGCAACCAGAGGGTGATTGTCAATGGCAAGGATGTTTCAGAAATAATAAGGCTGCCGAAAATGAGCATGGCTGCCTCCGATGTTTCAAAAATAAAGGAGGTAAGGGCATTTCTTCTTGATTTGCAAAGGGATTTGGCAAAAAACAACAATGTTATAATGGATGGAAGAGACATTGCAACAGTGATACTCCCTGATGCAAAATATAAATTTTTCCTCACTGCTTCGCCTGAAATAAGGGCAAAGAGAAGATTTCTGGAATTTAAGGAAAAGGGCATAGAAAAGGATTACGACTCTCTTTTAAAGGAGACAAAAAAGAGGGATTACAACGATTCCAACAGGGAAATAGCCCCTTTAAAGCCCCACAAGGATGCAATTATTGTGGATTCTTCTGATATGACCTTCGATGAGGTTGTAAGGTATATGGCAAGAAGGATGGAAGATCAGTGATGAAGTGGTTTTATAATTTTATCAAATTTTTTGTAAGTCTCTACATACACTTTATGTATAAAGTGAAGCTTGAGGGCTGTGAAAATATACCCCGGCAGGGAGGCTTTGTCATGGCGAGCAATCATGTCTATGCCTTTGATCCCATACTTCTTGCCTTGGGGACAAAAAGGTATATCAGGTTTCTTACAAAGGCAGAGCTTTGCAAAAACAAAAAATGGGGATGGTTTTTTAAGGCATTGGGATCTGTTTCAATAGACAGAGGAAAAGGCGACATGGATATTATGAAAATATGCGCACAGGTCATTGAAGAAGGGGATGTGCTGGGAATTTTTCCCGAGGGGACAAGGTCCAGAGGCAGCGGATTATTGAGGCCTAAATCCGGTATGTCAGTGATTGCAAAGATGGCTCAGGCAGATATACTTCCATGCTTTATAAAGGCTCCTGCAAACATTCGTTTCAGAGACAGCATAGCCGTAAAATTCGGTGAAATCATACCCTATGAAAGCCTGTCTATTGATATAAGCAAGCCAGGAAGCTTAAAGCTTGCCACCAGAATGGTGTGGAGTAAAATAGAATCAATGTCAGAAGAAACGGAGAGGGCAGATGAAGACAGAAATTAAAATAGCCAAAACCGCAGGCTTTTGCTTTGGTGTGAAAAGAGCCGTTGACATTGTGCTCTCTGCCGCTGACAAGGACAGTCAGATAGCAACCTTAGGACCTATAATACACAATACCGAGATGGTAAGATATCTGGAGCAAAGGGGAGTTTATGCCATAGAAAGCCCTGATGAAGCAGAAGGAAGAACCGTGATCATAAGATCCCACGGTGTCGCAAGGTCGGTTTATGATTATCTTGAGGAGAGGAAAATAAATTATATAGATGCAACCTGTCCCTTTGTTGCAAACATACATAAAATAGCATCAGAGTGCTGCAACGAGGATATGCTTATTATAGCAGGGGACAGAGAACATCCGGAGGTAAAGGGGATAATAGGGCACTGCACATCGGATTTTGCTGTTATAAAGGACTCAAAAGAGCTGGAAAATCTCTTAAACAAGGGAAAAATAGACAAATATAACATAAAAATGTTGTCTCAAACGACGTTTAATGTCTCTGAATGGGAAAAATGTTGCTCAAAATTAAAAAAGGTATATACAAATGCGAAAATATTTGATACAATATGTAAAGCTACCAGTCTGCGTCAGCAGGAGGCAGCTATGCTGGCAGATGATTCAGATATTGCTGTTGTTATAGGCGACAGAAGAAGCTCCAACACAAAGAAGCTTTATGACATATGTAAAGAGAAAACCAAAACTGTTTGGGTACAGACGAAGGCTGATATTTTGGAAAAGGACCTTTTGGGGTGTGAAAGAGTTTCTGTTACAGCGGGGGCGTCTACGCCGGCTTGGATAATTAAGGAGGTACACGAAACCATGAGTGAGATTTTGGAAAATCAGAATCAGGAAGAGCAGAGCTTTGAGGAAATGCTGAACGAATCCTTCAAGAGTACATATAACGGGGAGAAGGTGACAGCTGTTGTTACAGGTATCAAGCCTAATGAGATATCTGTTGATATCGGCACTAAACACGCCGGATATGTTCCTCTTAATGAGCTTACAGAAGATCCCAATGCAAAGCCGGAAGATATTGTTAGCAAGGGGGACAAGCTTGAGCTCTTGGTTGTTCGTGTTAACGATGTTGAAGGAACAGTTATGCTTTCAAAGAAGCGTCTGGATGCACAGGCAGGCTTTGAAAAGGTTATGAACGCAGCTGAAACAGGCGAGGTTTTGGAGGGCGTTGTAACAGAGGTTATCAAGGGCGGAGTTTTGGCTTTGACAAATGGTGTCAAGGTGTTTATACCTGCATCTCACGCAACCTTGAGCCGCAATGAACCCTTAGAGGAGCTTCTCAAGAAGAAGGTATCCTTCAAGATTCTTGAGGTTAACCGCCACAGAAGAAGAGCTGTCGGCTCTATAAGACTTGTTGTCAAGGAACAGCGCAAGGAGCAGGAGGCAAAGTTCTGGGATGCAGTAGAGGTTGGCAAGCACTATGACGGTGTTGTAAAGTCCCTCACAGATTACGGCGCATTTGTTGATTTAGGCGGTGTGGACGGAATGGTTCACATTTCCGAGCTTTCTTGGGGCAAGATCCGCCATCCTTCTCAGGTTGTAAAGGTTGGCGACAAGATCAATGTGTTTGTCAAGGATATTGATACAGAGAAAAAGAAGATTTCTCTCGGATACAAGAAGGATGAGGATAATCCCTGGGAAATCCTCAAGAGCAAATACAGCGTTGGAGATGTGGCAAAGGTGAAGATTGTGTCACTGACATCCTTTGGCGCTTTTGCAGAGCTTATTCCCGGAATCGACGGACTTATCCACATCAGCCAGATTTCTACACAGAGAATCGAAAAGCCTGCTGATGTTCTTTCTGTCGGTCAGGAAGTGGAAGTTAAAATCACAGAGATTGATTATGATGCAAACCGCATCAGCCTTTCTATCCGTGCTCTTCTTGAGGAAGAACCCAAGGAAGAGGCTTCTGATAACGAATAGTCGTTAAAATGAACAAGAAAATAAGACAGGATGCCTCTAAGGGCTTCCTGTCTTTTCTTTTGCGCTTTTAAAGGATTATTTATTACATAAGCCTTGTATTATTTATTGTCAGAGCAAATGTAAAGTCAAAAAATCTGGCTGCCCTTTTGCAAAGCAGCATTCTGTCAAGAAATATCTCAAAATACTCAGATACCTGACATATGCTTGTGTCTATGGTCAGCACAAGGTTGAACAGTCTTTCTTCGGTGTCAATCCTGAGAAAGGATTCTGTTACAGAATAATTTACCCGGTCATGTATATCAAAGAGAGATATATCCTTTTCCCGCACTCTGCTTCTTCTGACATCGCTTTTGTCTGCAAGAATCAAGGCTGCTGCCAGCTCGCTGACCGGCTGTGCAGTATGCTCATCATGATTCCCTATGGCGGTTATAATCCTCGCCACCTCCGATGGCTCCATACCCATTTTATCCAATATTCTGAATGCCATAACGGCGCCGGACTGAGCATGGTCAATCCGGTTGATGACATTTCCTATATCGTGCATATAGCCTGCAATTTTGGCAAGCTCCGATGTCCTGTCATCATATCCCAGGCTTATCAAAACGGTGTGGGCAACATTTGCACACCTGACCACATGGGCAAAGCTGTGTTCGGTAAATCCCAGAGCCATAAGCGATTGGTCTGCTGTTTGGATATAGGTTTTAATTTCCTCATTTTTAAAAACATCCTGATAAGTAACCATAAATTAAAATACCTCTTTTTACTGATACCATGATTATATAACATAACCCTGCTTCGGGCAATAGATTTTTGCCCGATAGTCCTGAGTTGTGAGTGTTTGTGCCAGAAAAAGGAATGTGAGGAACGAATATTTACAAAATGGTTGTTTCTTTTTCTTGATTTTTGTATTATAATTTATGAGTGTATGAGTATAAACAAAATGCGTAATTTTGAGGGATAATGATGATTTTTAGCAATAACAAGGGTATAACTCTTGAGCAATATAAAGAACCGATGTTTTCAAAGGATATCATAAGACTTCCGGTTTGTGATATGATAAGAACCCAGTCATGCCTTGAAAAACCGAAAGACCCCATAGGGCTGTCATCTGATGATATTGTTGCCGTGTGCAGGGAGGCAAGGGTGATAGATGAATCAGACGGAAAGCATCTGTGGAAAAAAATATGTGATGCAAAGGAAAGAAGCATTTCATCAATCATTATAGACGCCATAGATGACGAGCCATACATATCAAGCCAGATAGTTCCTGCCATCAGATATTCTGATGAGCTTACATTGGGAATAGAGCTTTTGAAAAAAGCTGTGGGTGTAGATGATGTAAAGCTTGAGGTATATAAGGACCTTGCAGAGCTGGATACCCGTGTCCCGGAGGTTATAGGGGGAGTAAAGGTCAGCTTTGTGGGCGGAACATATCCGGTAGAGCAGAGGGCTCATAGGGCAAAGAGAAAAAAGAACAGCGCAATTTTCGGCGCGTGTTCGGTTATAGCCTTGTGCAATGCAGTTTATAAGGGACTTTTTCATGCCACCTGCTATATAACAGTAGCAGGGGACTGCATAGCCAATCCTGCAAATTATGAGGTACCTGTGGGCTATCCTCTGGCTGATATTTTAAATGACGCCGGTCTGATTGCTGAGCCTAAGAGGGTGATAGTGGGAGGCTCCATGACCGGAGTTACAGTCTCTGAATTGGATAAGATAGGCATTTCTCCCACAACCAGAGGTATATTGGCATTTCATGATGAATTTAAGAAAATGGAGGAATCCTGTATAGGCTGCGGAAGGTGTACAAATGTATGTCCTCAGGGATTGTCCCCCTACTATATATATCAGGTGCTGAACAGCAAGAGCAAAAGCAATCTTCTGATATTTGATGCAGACAAGTGCATTTCCTGCGGACTTTGCAGCTATATATGTCCTGCCAAGCTGGATTTGCAGCAGACTGTTGAAAAGGCAGCAGCCTTGACAAGAAATATGAAGGGAGAAAAGGAATAGTGAATTTAAGCTTGCAGACCCCTCCCCACATAAGGAGCAAGGATTCCAACTTCTCAATGATGCTGGATGTTTTTATCGCTCTTATACCCGTATATTGTATGTCATATTATTTTTACGGAAAAAGATCTCTTTATCTTTTGTTTCTGAGTGTGGGAATAAGCATCATAACAGATTTTATATGTGTGCTTATGACTAGAAAGATACCCAATATAAAGGACCTTTCTATGGTGATAACAGGTATGCTGATACCGCTTCTTATGCCTGTTACGGCAGATTGGTATATGGTTGCATTGGCGGTAATATTCGCCATTGTGGTGGCAAAGCATCCCTTTGGAGGAATAGGGCAGAATGTGTTCAATCCTGCTGTTGCAGGCGTCGCATTTGTAACCATATGCTTTCCGAATGAAATGTTTGCATATGTTAAGCCGTTTACATATCTTCCTGTGAACATTGTTCAGAGCATAAGCTCGGTTGCCTCTCCTGCAAAGGCCCTTTCCTTAGGCGGTGTCCCATCCTTTGACCTGACAGATATGTTTTTGGGAAATGTGCCGGGGCCTATGGGCGCTACCAATATACTGGTTCTTTTTTCCTGCCTGCTGTATCTTGTTGTAAGAAAGACCATCACCTTCTCAATGTCCGGCTGCTTTCTTTTGGGTGCTTCACTATCCGCACTCATTTTCCCAAGGGCGGACATGACAGGCATACAGTCGGTATTCTATGAAATGATGAGCGGATATATGGTAATTACTGCCGTGTTTCTCATAAATGATCCTGTCACATCCCCAAAAAGGGCATTTCCGAGATGCCTTTATGGGTTTATAGCCGGAATTGTGGCAATGCTCTTCAGGCATTTGGGAAGATATGAGGAATCCATTCTCTTTGCCATACTTGTTATGAATGCTTCGGTTTGGATATTGGATTTGTTGGGAGAATATGTAGCACATTATTACAGGAGGAAAGACAGTGAAAACAGAGAGTCTGAGAAAGCACATAGCATGGCTGGGAAAGACCGATCCGATATTTAAGGGAAATCCGGTTTTATATTTAGGCATATGTCTGCCGTTTGTGATCGTGCCGACCATGACATTAAAAACAGGTGTGCTGTTAAGTGCGCTGATGTTCATATCCACCATCATACCTGTTGCCGTATATTCTTCTATCGGCTTCAGGCTTTCAAGGGAAATAAGGTTTATTATTTCAACAGTGATATCCACCGCACTTGTGTCACTTTTTTTCTATTTCACCAAAACTGTGTTTGCTGAGTTTTACCTTATTGTGGGAGTTTATGCAATGCTTTTTGGAGTAAACGGCTTAACCATTTACTGTGAGCATAAAAATGAGGGAAAAAGTGTTTTAGAAAATATTTCCTTTGCATTCAAGGCGTGCATAGGATATTCTATAATTGTTTGCTTTGTGTCATTTATAAGAGAATTTCTGGCGCTTAAAACAATTTGGGGACAGCCGATTGACCTGTTCCCTGTAAAGCTGGAGGGAATTTCATTTCCCTTTTTCGGATTTATAATGCTGGGATTTTTGAGCGCGTTTTTCAGATGTGCAGAGCGCCAGAACAGAAAAAGGCTTTTGAAGAAAGCTGAAAAACTGTCACAGGAAAGGGAGGGAAAAACAGATGCAGAGTAATATACCGCTTATATTTCTTTTCTTTTCTTCCATGATCACAGAAAATCTGGTTTTTGCAAGAGCAATAGGAATTGAGGAAATAAACAACAGAACAGATGACATAAAGAGGATAATCGTACACAGCGGAATTATTTTTGCAGTCTGCCTGCCTGCATCGCTCATCTCCTACCCTATAAAGTATTATCTTTTAGGGGCGAAGAATTGGGTTTTTCTAAAGGGTGTGGTGGTTGTCCTGTCTGTGAGCCTCTGCTTTCTTGCAGAGAGCTTTTTGGGTAAGAAATACGGCTTTTATAAAAAATTCAATGTGGGCTGTAACACAGCACTGCACCTTTCCATAAGCTGCACATCAGTGGCTGCGGTTTTGTATTCTCTTCAGTTTACGTCAATTTTAAAGTGTTTGGTTTATCTGTTCGGAAGCTGTGTCGGTGTTTTGCTTTCCATGCTGCTTCTGCGTTCCGGAAAGGAAAGACTGGAGCTTTCAGGTGTCAGCAAGGCCTTCAGAGGGCTTCCTATAATGCTCATTTATATAGGTATCCTTAGCATGGCAATTTACGGCCTTGTAGGTCACAAGCTTTTAGCCTAGGAGGAAGTGCAAATGGTAAATAAACAGTATAAGATCAAAAGATATAAAAACATTTACGGTAATAACGGAGGCAGCAGCAAGGCTATAAAGGTCATCCTCTCTATTGCGGCAGTTGTGCTTTGCTGTTTTTTGGGATGGGCTGTTTATGAGCCTGTGTATAATGCGTTTGTGGGAAGAGAAAGTGAAGAAGAGGTTTCCTCGTCAGCTGATGAAAAAAATAAAGAAGAGAGCAGCAGCTCATCAAGCCGGCCAGATGAGGAAAGCAAGATTTCTCAAGAGGAAAATTCCGCTTTAAGCGCAGAAAAAGAAAAAGCCGAAGAGGAGAAAAAGACAGCAAAAAACAAAAATGTGGGGGGAGTTTTCATCCCCAACGCCATTTTAAATAATCCTGCTCATCTGGAGTCGTTTTTAAAGGACCTTAAAGAAAAGGGCTGCACTTCTGTGGTTGTTGAAGCAAAAAATGCTATGGGTGAGGTATTGTATTTAAGTGAAAACGAGACAGCCATCAAATCCCTTGCCATAGTTGCCAATGCCTTTGATGCCAAAAAGGTGGCAGGGGCAATAAGGGATGCAAATATGACGCCTGTTGCCAAAATCCACGGCTTCAGAGATGGTATAGCAGCATTATCCAACAGCGATTTTGCTGTTAAGTATTATGATACAACCTACATATGGCTTGATAATTCGGCAGAATTAGGCGGCAGAGGCTGGCTCAATCCTTACAGCGCACAGTCCGGTGAATATATAGCTCAGCTTGCAGGTGAGCTTATCTCGGCAGGCTTTAAGGAAATTATTGTAGATTCGCTTCACTATCCTATGGGTGTGGGCAGAGAAAAGATGGGCTTTGGAAATGTCTCTGATGACAGACTTACCGCAATTTCAGCATCTATGAAGAAAATTGAGGAAAAGGTAAAGCAAAAGGGGGGCAAGGTGAGCTTTGTGCTCAACCCTCCTGATTATGAAACCGATTCAAAAATGCTTTATGGTGGTGACATATTGAACAAAAAGGAGCATCTTTATGCACTCACCACATCTATTGATGGCTTTGATTCAATAAAAAATACGCTGGAAAAGATAAATTCTGCCGGAAGGGAAGCGGATATAATTCTTCTTTCATATAATTATGACGGCAGTCAGGCGACAGGTGAAAAGCTCAAGCTTATTGTGGATGAGCTTAGAAAAAGCAATGTGGGCAGCATATATCTTTTTAACCCGCAGGGAATATATTAAAAGAGGTTTTAGGTATGGTAAAAGAGCTTATAAGGCAGGCGCTCATGGCAAGAGAAAATGCCTATGCGCCCTATTCTGATTATTTGGTGGGCGCCTCCTTGCTTGCAGGCAGCGGCAGAATATATACAGGCTGCAATGTAGAAAACGCCTCCTATGGAGCCACAAACTGCGCTGAGCGCACAGCTGTTTTCAAGGCTGTAAGCGAAGGGGAGAGAAAAATAAGCTTTATTTGCATTGTGGGAGGCAAAAGAGGAAAGAAGCCCTCTTCCTATGCCTATCCCTGCGGAGTGTGCAGGCAGGTAATATCTGAATTTGCCGATGATGATACAAAAATAATTGTTGCAAACTCGGAGGATGACTATGAGGTTTACAGCATAAAGGAAATTCTGCCCTTTGCATTTTCAAAAGAAAATCTCTGAAAGCTAAAGTGTGAGCACAAAAGCTTCTTTGTCAATATTAAAATAAAAGGGGTTAGACAGCTATGTAAAAGTCTGTCTAACCCCTTTTATTAAGCCCCCTTTACTTTTTTAGGTAAAAGGGGCTTATGGCTTATATGCCTATTGTATATGGGTTTAATAATGCTCAAGCTTTTTTGCCACAACAACAAAACGGCCGTTTTTTACATGATATGAGCATGTGGAGAGTGTAAGAAGCTGATCGCCGTATTCTAAAAATACACCTGTGTCATAGATGGATTTTTCTTTAAAAAAGCTGACAGCCCGGTTATATTCCTCTTCACCCTCGGCGTCAATAAAATCATAGTACTTGAAGCCTTGGTCATTTTTATTGTGAACATAGTCAAAAAAGACTGCTGCTACTTCATAATTTTGCTGCTCATATAATGTATCAAAGTGAATTACCCTGTGTTCTTTCCAATATTCTTCATTCTGATAATTTAAAAGGGAGCCGAACATAGTGCCGTTTTTCATATTGTGACCATATAAAATAAGGTTGTCACTATCTTTCCGGCAGCGATAGTCCATAAAAATTGAGCCTGCTATGCTGTACTCATTATCAAAATTTAATCTCAAATACATCTGTGGATCGGTTGGTGTATGCATAACAGGATAATTTAAAGGAGTATCATCAATTTTAACCCATCCGTAAAGATTTGGATTTTGCTGAGCCAATTTTGCATATTGGGGGAGAATTGCTCCGTTCTCCTCAGGCTTTGCCGGTTTTGACGCTTGGGATAATGCTTTCTGATTTATGGCTGTTTCATCTGCCATTTTTTTGAATTTTTCCTGCTCCTTATAGAGGGAGTGGGCTTCATATGCAGCATATAAAGCGGCAGCCAGAGAAATTCCGACCAAAACAAGCGTCAGCACAGCATATATTTTTTTCTTTGCCGTTTTTGGATATTTTCCTGTATAAAAGAAATGCTTCATGTATAAAACTATCTTTCTTTTGGCTTTTTATGGGGAGATATCTCCAAAAATCATCTTAGATAATTTCCCGTTGTTGACAATTTAATCCCTGTGTTTACACTCCCTATTATTTAAGCTCCATAAAAAAGCTGCGGCAAGCAGTGAAATTATGCTGATAAACATAAGAAGCTTTGTATGTACGACAGCTCCTGTATTAGGTGTGGCATCAAGCGTATCAGGTTCATCAGGCTTGTCGGGTACGTCCGGCTTGTCGGGTTCATCAGGCTTGTCAGGAACGTCAGGCTTGTCGGGCTTGTCGGGCACATCAGGCTTGTCAGGAACGTCAGGTTTGTCGGGTATGTCCGGCTTGTCAAGTGGTACATCAGGCTTATCAGGCTTGTCAGGCACATCAGGCTTGTCGGGTTCATCAGGCTTGTCAGGAACGTCAGGTTTGTCGGGTATGTCCGGCTTGTCAAGTGGTACATCAGGCTTATCAGGCTTGTCAGGCACATCAGGCTTGTCGGGTTCATCAGGCTTGTCAGGAACGTCAGGTTTGTCGGGTATGTCCGGCTTGTCAAGTGG
>JAHHUC010000036.1 GCA_020024215.1 Oscillospiraceae bacterium
GAATAGAAATCTCCGCTCTTACCGGCGAGGGAACAGAAAGGCTCAAGGAGGAAATTTTAAATAAGCTGGAAATAAACCTCAATCAGGACACAGCGCTGATAGCCTCACAAAGGCAGTTTGAATGTGTGAACAGAGCCTTAAATTCCATAGATGAGGCAAGGCAGGCCCTCTCTTTGGGCGTCACGCTGGATGCGGTTTCTGTGCTTATTGATGATGCCCTCTCCCCTCTTTTGGAATTGACCGGAAGAAGCGTCACAGAGGAAGTTACCGACAGAATATTCAAAAATTTCTGCGTGGGCAAATAGCTTGCCAAGGCAGAGGAAAGGCAGTTTAAAATGCTTATATTAGCCATCGAGTCCTCCTGCGACGAAACAGCCGCCGCAGTTGTTAAGGACGCAAGGGAAATAATTTCAAATATAGTGCACACACAGCTGGCAGAGCACAGCCTTTACGGCGGAGTTGTGCCGGAAATTGCATCAAGAAGGCATATGGAAAAGCTTTCTTCAGTTACCAAAGAGGCATTGCAGCAGGCAAATTTAAGCCTGGAGGAAATAGATGCCATAGCCGTGACGGCAGGCCCCGGGCTTATAGGCGCACTTTTGGCAGGTGTAAACTTTGCCAAGGGACTTGCATTTGCTTCAAACAAGCCCCTCATACCTGTTCACCATGTAAGAGGCCATGTGGCTGCCTGCTATCTTGCCGACAGCACTCTGGAGCCGCCTTTTCTGTGCCTTTCTGTCTCCGGAGGAAACAGCCTTATAGTAAGGGTTGATGATTACACCGATTTTAAGCTTTTGGGCTATTCCAGAGACGATGCGGCAGGCGAGGCCTTCGACAAGGCTGCCCGTGCTATGGGCTTAGGCTATCCCGGCGGTGTTTATATTGACAATGCCGCACAAAGCGGAAATCCCGACGCATATAAGCTGCCCTCTCCCCATGTGGAGGGAAGCAGGCTGGATATGAGCTTTTCCGGAATTAAAACCGCAGTTGTGAACCTTATACACAATGCAGAGCAAAAGGGGCTTGAAATAAACAAAAACGACCTTTCCGCCTCCTTTCAGAAAACAGTGGGAGATATACTTATAAACAGGCTTATGCTTTCTTGTGAAATGACAGGCATAAAAATCTGCTGTCTTGCAGGGGGAGTTTCCGCCAACAGCTATCTGAGAAGCAATCTGCAAAAGGAGTGCCTTAAAAGAAATATAAGGCTTATAATGCCGCCTTTGAGCCTGACAGGCGACAATGCAGCCATGATAGGCGCACAGGGATATTATGAATATCTGGCAGGAAATGTGGCCAAGGCTGACCTGAATGCTGTGGCAACACTTTCAATAGAGGGCGTCACGGCAGAGTCCTTCAGGGTGTAAAAAGGCGGCTTTAAAAGAGCCTGTATCCATAAAATAACAATCATAAATGCCGCAGCCGGTTGAATTTAAAATAGAAAAAAATCCTGATTGCCCCCAAAAGCAGTCAGGATTTTTCTTTTTCAAAGCTTTTTTATAAGAAGCTGATAATATCTGACAATATCCTTAAGCGCATCAAGATGGGAAAAATCCTTGTTATAGGCTATGTTCATTTCCCTCATCATGCTCAGGTTTTCAATGGGCAGAACCGTCAGCTTTCCCCTGTTCACATCGTTCATGCAGGCGCTTTTAGGCAGCACCGAAATGCCCAAATCCTTTCTGACAAGATCCTTTATTGTTGCCACATTGTCAACCTCCAAGGTGACATTAAAATTCTCAATGGATTCATTCATGCTCAAAAGCGAGGCTTCAAAAAGCTGTCTTGTGGCAGAGGAGGGCAGCCTTAAAATCATGTTCTCACCCTTGAGCTCGTTTATTGTCACCATTGATTGCTTTGAAAGCCGATTTTCGTTGCTGAGAACGCACACAAGGCAATCTGTATCCAGCATGAAATAATTAAGCCTTGAGGAAAGCCTCTTCCCCTCCACAATGGCTATGTCCAGCTCATAATTTTCCAGCATATCATAAAGAATATTTATAGGCTTAGTAATTATCATTATGCTTATTCCGCCGTTTTCCTTTGCATAGCTGGCAAGGGCTTCTGTTATGGTGTTGTTTTCAGAGGTGTGTGTTATGCCTATTCTGAAGCGGGAGATGCGCCTTTGCTCATCGGCTATTTTAAGCAGCATTTTCTGGTGCAGCGCCTTTAATCTCCTGGCGTAGGTAAGGGCTATTTCACCCTCTGCGGTCAGCTTGAATTCCCCTTTTCCCCTGAAGAACAAAGCGGCGCCGCACTCTTTTTCAATTTGGCAGATGTGGTGGCTTACAGCCGGCTGTGTAAGCGAGAGAATTTTGGCAGCCTTTGTGAAGCTTTTACATTCGGCAACAGTGAGAAGTGTTTCCAGCTTTGCATCCAGCATTTGTAAATATCCCCCTTATATAAAAAATTTTTATACATATCAAAAATACTATAATTTGATTTTTGATTATTGAAAGCTTAGAATATAATAACACAGCAAAAGGCACATTACAAGCAGCTGCCAATTTGTCTGTGCTTTATTATCTTTGCTTGAAGGGGAGTTTTTAATATGCTATCTGCATTATATGAAAAGCTGCAGCAGCAATCGCAGGCGGCAGTTGTCATCATTTCTGTTTCACTTATGCTGCTGTGCGGCTTTTTGATGAGCAGGGTTACAAAAAAATTAAGGCTTCCCAATGTCACCGGCTATATAATTGCAGGAATAATCATAGGGCCCTTCTGCCTTGATATAATCCCTGTTGAAATGATTGGCGCAATGGAATTTCTCTCTGACATCGCCCTTGCGCTCATAGCCTTTGGCACAGGAGAATTTTTAAAATTTTCAAAGCTTAAAAGCAGCTTCGGCAAAGTCGGGGTTATAACTGTTGCAGAAGCGCTCACAGCTTCTTTGTTTGTGTTCTTTGCTTTGTATTTTGTTTTGAAGCTGGATTTTGCCCTTTCTCTCATATTGTCGGCGCTTGCCTGTGCAACCGCGCCTGCCTCCACCATGATGACCATAAAGCAAACCGGCTCAAGGGGAGATTTTGTTGACACATTGCTTCAGGTGGTTCTCTTTGACGATGTTGTGGCGCTTGTTTTTTACAGCGCGGCAATTTCCGCTGCCCTCTCCTTTATGCAGGGCTCTGCCTTCAGCTTTGTTGAGATATTGCTGCCTGTTTTAAAAAATATTGCGGTTTTCTCCCTCGGGGCAGTCTTCGGATTTGTCATGAAGCTTTGCACAAAGGGCAATTCTGATGAAAGCCGCCTGATAATAGCTGTTTCAATGCTGTTTGCCTTCTGCTCGATATGCGCCCTTTTGGAGGTTTCTCCCCTTTTGGGCTGTATGTCAATGGGCTGTGTGTATACGAACCTTAGCAAGGATGACCGCCTTTTAAAACAGCTCAATTATTTAAGCCTGCCTGTGCTGCTTTTGTTTTTTGTCCGCTCGGGAATGTCCTTTAATTTTGACCTGCTTTTAAATCCTGCATCGGCTGTGGGAAATTTTTCTCTTCTCTTTGTGGGAACAGTTTATTTTCTGGTTCGCATTTTAGGAAAATACACGGGGGCATTTTTTGGCTGCTTTCTTGCAAAAAAGCCGAGGGAGACAAGAAATTATTTCGGACTTGCGCTTATTCCTCAGGCAGGTGTGGCCATAGGTCTGGCAGATTTGGGTTCAAGGGCAATAAAAGGAGAGGCAGGAGAGCTTTTGCAGACTGTGATACTCGCCTCAAGCGTGCTGTATGAGCTTATAGGCCCTGCCTGTGCAAAGCTTTCGCTGTATCTTTCAAAAGCATACACCTTAGATGGCAGGGCAGAAATAGAGGAAACGGCGCAAAAATTAAATCCGATGACCTGTGCCGAGCTTTTAACCGAAAGGATAAAAAGCATACAAAAGGAGCTTCCTGAGCCTGACCTTCCGCAATATCAGCAGACATATGAAGCCGAAGGTCGCCCCAAAAACAGATTTTTGGAATTTTCATCATTTGGCAATATTTTTGCGGGAAAAAAGCTGTGACAGATCCAATCGGAATACTTTTTAGGAGATATTCCCAAAAGCTCACACTGTTCACCATATTTTTAAGGACGGCACTTAGCCTTATGTGTCTCTGTGATAGGCTATGAGCGCTCAATCAAGATACATTCAGAAGGCCTGAGGACTATTATCCTTTCTTGTATCAGATACCTCCGCCATGCTGTCGGATATAATTTTGCACTCAAGCCTTTTTACTTTCCTCCTTTTTTCTCACAGCAACAGCTGTCATAAGCGTGCGCTGCATGCTTTTTCCCGCAATCAGATAAAGAATCTTACAGATGCCGGCGCACTTTGGTTCTGCGAAATTATGGGGCTTTCTTTGGGCGCAGGCTTTTACACTACGCCAGCAGCCCTTCTGCTTCTGTTGTTCTGACTTTTGCTTATGCCAAAGCCGCTCCGATTATTTTGAGGTTCCTTCAAAGCTTAAAAGCAGAGATTATCTTAAGAATTTTGTCAGCACCATACGCCCTTTGAAAATGAGGATAGATGCATAGAGAAAAATCCGGCTTATTGAGGCTTTATGCCGAGCGTTTATTCTGTGACAATTTCCATAAGGAGCCGAGAACTTAAAAATAAAAAACCAACGAAAGAATAATTGAAGCCTTAAGAAGCCTTGACTTATGTTTATCATATGGAGGAAATGCTGTCACAGCATAAGCCTTTCTGTCTCTTAAAAAAGGTCCTGTCAATAATAAATATATTTTAACAATAAATTGCGGCATACAAGGATAAAGGATACTTTCCTTTTTTGTATGCCGCAAATTTTTTAAGCTTTTAAATGCCCTTTTTTATTTTTTCTTTCTTATGGAGGAGGAGGGTATTCCCAGCTCGCTTCTGTATTTTGCCACTGTTCTTCTTGCAATCATTATGCCGTCAGATTCCAGCATCTTTATTATGTGGCTGTCGGAATAGGGCTTTTTGCTGTCCTCACCCTTTATTATTTGAGCTATCCTTTTTTTTAGGCTTTCTGCGCTTAAAGACGGCTCGGAATTATCCCTTGCCTGTGCAACCTCGCTGCTGAAAAAGTGCTTGAGCGGAAATATTCCCCTTTGACACTCCAGAAATTTGTCATTGACAGCTCTTGACACTGTGGATTCATGTATGTTGAGCTTAACGGCAATATCCTTTAATTTAAGAGGCTTGAGGCTGCCTTGGAACTTGAAGAAATCCTCCTGAGTTTCAAGTATGCAGCAGACTATCCTCTCTATGGTTGTCCGCCTTGAATCCAAAGCCTTCATAACCCAAAGCGCCTGATTGGTCTTTTCCTTTATATATTTTTCCGCTTCCTTGTCCGCCTTTGCCAAATCCATATAGCTTTTGTTTATGGAAACACGGCTTTCAAAGTTCTTGTTATAGCGCACCGTAAGCTGACCGTTGTCATCTAAAATTGTCACATCGGGAATTATGTAGGAAAAGGGTATTTCAGAGCCAAAGCCGGATGCAGGTATGGGATTGAGCTTTTTGATTTTTTCATATATGGCTCTGACCTTGTCAACATCGCAGCCCAGAGACTTGGCAATTTTCTGAAAATAGCCCTTTGATAAATCCTCCAGATGCTCCCTTACTATTTTGAATGTGTCAGAATCTGAAACGCCCTGTCTCTTTAGCTGAAGCTCGAGACACTCCGACAGGCTTCTTGCGGCTATGCCGGCAGGATCAAGCGACTGAAGATAGCTTATGGCCTCATGAACAAGCTCAATATCATAGCCCTTTTGGGCTATTTTTTCTTCGTCGCAGACAAGATAGCCCCTTTTGTCCAGCGATGCCAGAAGTATATCAAGAAGTGAGATGTCAAAATCCCTCAAAGAAAAATCAAACTGACTTTTAAGATGGGCAAAGAGGTTTTCCTTTTCATCAAATATCTGCCCCTTGGGGGTTATTTCCGATGGGATGTCATCATCCTTCCAGCTCTGACCTGCCGTCTCCTTTTCGGAGTTGAGCCATGTGAAAAAATCTATGCTGCCCTCCTTGTCATCCCCAAGCTCCCTGGAAAGCTCGACAACAGGGTTTTCCTCATATACCGAGTTGAGATAATCGTCCAATTCGGTCACATTCATCGCCAGCAGATTGAGATATTGAATCTGCTTGAGCGAAAGAGTCTGCTTCAAAATCAGATTTTGGGATTGCTGTAAATTGTTCTGCAAAAATATACCCCCCGTTTTAGCGGTATTTATAATGATAAGGCAGTATTGCTGTCCTTACAGTTTAAAGCTACACAATATATATTATATTATTTCAAAAAAAAATACAATAACATAAAAGCCCCTAAATTTAAGCAGAAAACATATGAAATTAGACCAATTTCTAAGCTGCTCCTCCAAAAGTATGCATATAATATTTGACAAGCAGTTTGACAAACCTGTCAATTTAATGGACAACAGTGCGGCAATAATTTGTCAATTGTTAAAACAGATTGAAACGGACATATTTGAAAGAAAAAATTGCAATTATAGAAACACGCTTAAACAAGCGGAAAAATGAACAAAGCAAAAAAATAAATTCATCTTTCGTTAATTTTTTTGTGCAATTGGCATGGAAACTGCTGTACATAAGGCAAATGGTTTATCAAAAGGAGGAATTTATCCATGGAAGAAGTAAGCTATGGTGCTCTGGCGCTTATACCGCCTATTATTTCAATAGCACTTTGCTTCATCACAAAGCAGGTTCTTATCTCAATGTTTGCCGGTATATTGGCAGGAGGCATCATACTCTCCGGCTATAACCCCTTCGCCGGTCTTTCCTACTCCCTAAACACACTGGTTACAAACCTGGGTGATCCCGGAAATGCAAATCTGGTTATATTCACCATGTTTATGGGTGTGGGCATCGCCTTTATCTGGAGACTGGGCGGCTCCTTTGCTCTGGCAGAGGCAGCTAAGAAAAAATTCAAGAAGAGAAGATCCGTCTGCCTGGGCACATGGGGCTTGGGTATGTGTACATCAATCAACGACTGTCTGGTTGCAGCGGTTGACGGAAATGTTTTCAGAGATATCTGCAAGGAGTACAGAATCTCCTCTGAAAAGTTCTCCTATGTTCTTGACTCAACAGCAGCTCCCTCCGCAGCTCTTTTCATCTCCGACTGGATAGCCTACCAGATAGGCATGATAGGTCAGGGACTTGATGCAGCAGGAATAACAGAAATTGAGCCTATGGGCGCATATGTAAGGTCAATTCCCTTCAATATGTATTCAATTCTGACACTTCTTTTTGTCGGATTTTTGATGTACACAGGAATGGATTACGGCCCCATGCTCAAAGCAGAGGTAAGATGCCTTGAAAAGGGCGAATTTACAAGCCCCACCGCCTCCCCCATGCTGGATGTGGGCCATGAATTGGGCGAGGCAAAGATGACAAAGCCCATGATATCTTCCTTTGTTCTGCCCATCGTTTCTGCATTTGCCACAATCATTTTCGGAATCATCTGGACAGGCAGAGAATATATGAGCCAGGGACCCTTGGCTGTTTTGGAAAACTGCGATGCAAGCGCAGCCTTGCTCTGGGGCTCCTTCGTGCTGGCAGCAGTGGGCATAATCATCGCACTTGTATCCAGAATTCTTACATTCAGAGAAACCTGCGACACAATGATAGACGGTCTTAAGCTGATGACACTTACAGGAACAATTCTGGTTCTTGCCTGGTCCTTAGGAGAAATCACAAAGCAGCTGGGACTTGCAGACTTTGTTGTTTCTCTGGTGGGAGATTCCATCCCCTTCGGCATACTGCCTCCCATCATCATGGCATTCTCTATACTCATCGCCTTTGCAACAGGAACAAGCTGGGGCACAATGGCAATCATGACACCTCTTGCAATCGAGATGGCATATGCTATAACAGGAGATGTAAACCTGACAATAGGTATGTCCGGCGCAGTTCTTTCAGGAGCTATATTGGGAGATCACGCTTCGCCTGTTTCTGATACAACAGTTATGGCATCCATCTTCTCCGGAGCTGACCACATCGACCATGTGGGCACACAGCTTCCCTATTCACTTACAGTGGGCGGAGTTATCATGGTGCTCTATCTCATCTACGGCTACACAAAAATTTCCCCCTTTATTCTTCTTCCCATTGGATTTGCAGCCTTGTGCTTAATCGCCACATTCATGCACAAGTACTGCATAAAGAAGTACAACATAAACCCCAACTACGCAGATTCAATGACAAAGGCCATAAAATAACCATCAGCCTTTTAAAAGAGAAAGGGAACAGCTTTATGCCTGTCCCCTTTTTCTTTTTTATTTGAAGATTTGCGCTTTATGTGATAATATGAAAAAGAAAGGAGTTTTTCAAAATGGAATTTTTAAGAGAACAGACAGAGGCTTTAGCTAAAGAATTTATAGAAAAATCCAAGATTAAAAAAGGGCAGATTGTTGTTATAGGCTGCTCCACCAGTGAGGTCATAGGTGAAAATATAGGAACTCATTCCACCAAAGAGGCGGCAGAATATATATACGAGGGATTGAAGGGCGTATTTTCAGAAAACGGAATTTATATGGCAGCACAGTGCTGTGAGCATTTAAACAGGGCGCTGATAGTTGAAAGAGAATTAGCAGAAAAGCTGGGAATGGATGAAGTGAATGTAATTCCTCAGATAAAGGCAGGAGGTTCCTTTGCAACCACCTGCTATGAGAGATTCAATGACGCAGTGGCAGTTGAAAGGATAAGAGCCAACGGCGGAATTGACATAGGCGGCACACTTATCGGTATGCACCTTAAAGAGGTGGCAGTTCCCATGCGCTTAGAGCATAAGAAGTTAGGCGAGGCAATAGTTCTCACAGCGAGAGTGAGAGCAAAGTTTGTAGGCGGCTCAAGAGCTGTTTATAAAGAGGAATTGCTTTAGGGAGTGCTTAAAAAATCCGTCGATTTTTCTATTTTAAAATAAGTCCTAAAAAAGAGAAAACAGGTAAAAGTTTTAATGCTTTTGCCTGTTTTTTCTTAATATGAAATATCTATTGATTTATAAACAATAGTGTGCTACTATTGTTTATAGAATAATAGTTGTGGCAAAGCATTTTTATATGCAGTAATTTTTATTTTCCAAAAATGCAAAAAGCTCCTTTGTTCTATGCAGTAAAAAGCTTTTTATAAAACAATGCAGGCACAAAGTTTTGCTAAAGCCTTTATCTTTTGTGCGGATTTAAGGTTTTGCCGGTCTTTTTGCCTAAAAAGAGGGAGTGATGAGATGAATCAATATTTGCAAAAGCTTCGATTCTTTGTTGCACTAAAATTTAAGTCTGCTGACACAGAGGATATATTGTCAGATTATAAAACTTTTTTTGAAGAGGGCCTGAAGGAGGGCAAAACAGAAAAACAAATTATCAAAGAATTGGGAACACCAAGAGAATTGGCTTTAAAGCTAGGCAAAGAAAATAAATTGCCCGTAATTTCTTTAACTTCTGTACTAAACATACTTTCATTTCCTATACTGTTTATATTAGCTGTATTGAACCGGAATGTAATTTGCCAAAAGACGGTTTTTTTCTTTTTTACTTATAGCTGTATCATTGTTTGGCTTATGGTTTTTACTGGGTGGAAATATAAAAGCTATACCTAAATATTGTTTCTTTAAAGACAAGAAAAGCAACAGACTTTTGCTGCTGCAATGCCTGACATTATTTTTTACACTTATTACAATGTTTTTTCAATTTATGCTTTTAAGGCAGATAAACAAACAGGTAATACCATCTTTCACAGTGTTAAATTTTCTGCTGACTGCTCCTGCCGCAGTTTTTTCTTCTTTGCTTATAATCGGAATTTTAGGATTGTTTTTAAGTGAAGCATATTATTATTCACTTATTTGCCACGCAGGCGGCAGCTTATACTCAGCCTTGCTTATATACAGTGTATATATCAATTCAACAGATATTGCAGCTATCAAAAATTCTGTGATATATTCATTCATTCCATATATTATCGGCATATTTTTAAGCGTGGTTTTTTATGGACTGATAAAAAGAATACAGATAGGACAGTGCCGTAAATGAATGCTCAAATGAAAAAAGGTGTAATAGAGATGTGCATATTATACTATATTTCAAAAAAGGATCTATATGGATATGATGTTATGAGATTGATGAGCTCTTATTTTCCCGATGTAGAAACCGGCACATTTTATGCAATTCTCAGAAGGCTGCATAAAGAAAATGCTTTAAGCTGTTATGAGGGAAAAATATCAGACGGTCCTAAGCGAAAATATTATAAAATCACAGATAAAGGTCTTTTACTTCTGAATGAGTTGCGAAAAGATTGGGAAAATATTTTAAAGTCTGTTGATGATATTTTTAAAACAGAGGATTTTTAAAGGGCAGTGTCAAGCCATAAAGAAGAATTGTGCGTTAATTGGTGCGCAAGGAGGCATCAGATAATGTTAACCAAAAAAGAAATAACTAAGATTGCAGTCGAGTACGCAAATATCAATAGAACAGAACATTATTATTTGGAATATTTATCTATTGGGCCGTCTGTATTTTTGGATGGTTATTGGGAGGCAAGCTTTACGGTTTTTACTCAGGAAGGAACTGAATTGGAGGGACCGCTATTGATTGCAATAGATGGAGAAACCGGGGAAATTAACTCTATGGAACAGCTTATAATGAAGCACAGCAGGGATAAAGAGGTAAGAATTTCAAACCGACCAATAAAAAAGCCTTCCGTCCGGCGTGGATAGAAGGCTTTTGCTAAGTTTTCTTAAAAGTGCTTACACTGACAAATTTCTATTCTTTAATACACCCGGGCATTAAAGCCGTGCAGAAAGCTTTTTGACCTCTGCGGATTTAGGCCTTTTGCTCTTGCTGTCAGCTAAATTTTTACGCACAGCTAAAGCAATGCTCAAAATTCAGAACAGCTGCGCCTAAAGATTTTCCCTTTTTCTGCCGCAGGAGGAGGTCGGATCTTTTGCCCGAAAAAGCTTAAATCTTATCAAGTCGTCTGTAAAGGGTTCTAAGGCTTATGCCCAAAGCTTCGGCAATTCTTTTTTTGCCCTCTAAGGTGGAGCCGTATTTATCCAAAAGCTCCCTGATTTTTGCTGCTTCGCTGTCAGGCTTTTTCTCTTCTTGCGGCGTGTCATCATTTTTTAAGGATACCTCTGCCAAAAGCTTAGGGGGCAGATCCCTTAAATCAATTACTGTTGTTTCTGCCATGTTGGCGGCATATTCAACCACATTCTGCAATTCTCTTATGTTGCCCTTCCAGCGGTATTCTTCAAAAAGACGGACTACATCAGGCGAAAATTCCATAGCCGGAGTATTTATTCTCTGCTTCAGCCGGTTTAAATAGTTCCTTGCTATGGGGATTATGTCGCTTTTTCTCTGCCTTAATGGCGGAAGCTCTAAATTTATTACCGCAATTCTGTAAAACAGATCCTCACGGAATTTGCCCTCCTCTATAAGCTTTGGGAGATTTCCGTTTGTAGCTGCAATTATCCTTATATTCAAGGGGATTTTTTCGGTGGAGCCAACCCTTTCCAGCTCAAATTCCTGCAAGACCCTCAAAAGCTTAGGCTGCACAGAAAGGGGCATATCAGAAAGCTCATCCAAAAACAGAGTGCCGCCCTGTGCCATCTCCATTTTGCCTATCTTTCCGCCCTTTTTTGCACCTGTGAAGGAGCCCTCCTCATAACCGAAAAGCTCGCTTTCAAAGAGCGTTTCCGGTATTCCGGCGCAGTTTATGGCGACAAACGGATAGGCGCTTCTGTCGCCCTGCTCGTGTATGGAGCGTGCCACCAGCTCCTTTCCGGTTCCTGTCTCCCCTGTTATAAGCACAGGCGTGGGAGAGTGGGAAAGCTTTTTTATCATGGAGTGAAGCTTGAGAGTTTCGGGTGTGGAGCCTATTATCCTGCCTATGGATTCCGGCCTTGAATCCTCATAGGCTATGTTGCTTATTTTGATTACAATGCCTATTACACGATTGTCCACCCTGATTATTTTATTTGAAAGCTTTCCCCTGTATCCGGTAAATACAAAATCTCTCTCGTGGAAGGAGGCGCCCTTTAAAACCTTTTTTACCAAATCCTCAGGCAGCACATTTATAAGGCTGCCCACAGAAAGCTTGCAGAAGGAAAGCATCTGCACCGCGTGCTGATTAAAGCCGGCGATAACTCCGTTGGAATCGCATAAAAGCATGGGGCTTTGGGACATGCTCATTATTCCCTCAATAAGCTTTTCCACATTTGCGCTGATGGTGTTGCCGGTTTTGTTGAGCACCATCTCGCCTATAAGATAGGAAATTTCGGCTATGGAATCCTGATAAATTGCTATATTGTTGGAAATTCTGTTGTGCCCCTCCTTTGTGAAGGAGGTTATTGCCACAACCCCCAATGTGACGCCCTGCATCCTTATGCAGCTTAGAATTTCAACTGTTGACGGGCAGTTGTCCTTGAAGCGGCAGCCTATGCAGGAGGGCATCTCTCCGGGGCGGTTGACAACCACGCTGCCCATATCCAAAACCTCCTTTATGGATGGGGCGTGGACAGCCTTGCCCTTCTTTTTAAGATAGGTCGGAGTGCAGCAGAACAGCCTTGCATCATTGTCAAATATGGCAATCTCAGCCTTCAGCGCTGTGGCAATCGTGTTTACAATATGCTCCAAGGACAGCCTTATTTCCTCAAGATAATTCACTATGCTCTTCCCCTTCATATGTTTTATAAGGCTGATTTTACCATATATTATGCGGTTTGACAACCTGTTTTTAAATTTGACAACATTCTGGCAGGCAAGTGGCACATACTTGTCAAATGTGTGTCAATAAAAATGAGGGGCAAATTTGCCGAGGTCTTGTCAATATGTCAAATTCTACAAAACGCAGCATGAGATTTGATTGTTTGGTGTATTTTTTGAGAAAAAATATTCCCTCCCTGTCGAATTTTGATATCTGGCACAAAATATGCTTTAATATATGGCGTAAGTTAGATCCGCAAAACTTTATCATATTGAATTTTGGAGGTTACACCATGATTGAGAGAAAAGATCATCTTGATTTGACAGGTAAGGTAGCAGTTGTAACAGGTGCCGGCGGCGGCATCGGAAAGGCAGTTGTTGAGATACTTTCTGCATACGGCGCAAAGGTTGCCATGCTGGATGTCAGCGACAAAACCGAGGAAAAGGCTCAGGAATTGAGAGATGCAGGCAGAGAGGTGGATTTCTACAAGACAAACATTGTGGATGAGGCCGATGTTGAAAAGACCATCAGCGCAATCGTTGCAAAGTGGGGCAGAATCGACATTCTCCACAACAACGCAGGCACAACAGTGAGAAAGACCATCGACGAGCTTTCCGAAAAGGAATGGGATTTTGTATTGGACGTAGGCCTTAAGGGACTGTTCCTTGTTTCAAAGCACGTTATCCCCCATATGAAAAAGACAGGCGGCTCCATTGTCAACACAGGCTCCGGCTGGGGCTTAAAGGGCGGAGATCAGGCTGCTGCCTACTGCGCTGTAAAGGGCGGCATCGTAAACGTGACAAGAGCTATGGCTATCGATCTCGGACAGTATAAGATCAGGGTTAACTCCATCAACCCCGGCGACACAGTAACCCCCATGATGATTCAGGAGGGCTGGGAGACAGGCGGAATCAAGTGTGAGGCAGATATTGAAAAATTCCTGGAATCCTGCGGCTCTGACCGCCCCATCGCAAGAATTGGCCAGCCTGAGGACATTGCAAACGGCGTTCTCTTCCTGGTTTCCGATTTAGCCTCCTGGGTGACAGGCGCAGCACTGGTTGTTGACGGCGGCGGAATTGCTTAATAAAGAAACATCAAATAACATTAAGGAGGACCTTTACATGAAAGGCTTTGCAAACCATCCTTACATCCCCAACTCCGATCCTAAGATTCAGGAGGAGATGTTAAAGGAAATCGGTTTAAATTCTCTTGAGGATTTACATAAAAATATTCCCGATGAAATAAAGCTCCATGAGAAAATGGATATTCCCGAGGCGTTCGATTCAGAATATGCTTTAAGGCGCCATGTGGAAAAGCTTATGAGCAAGAACACAGACTGCAAGCAGAACATCAACTTCTTAGGTGCAGGCTGCTATCAGCACTTTGTCCCCGCACTTTGCGATGACATCAATTCCAGAGGAGAATTCCTCACAGGCTACGGCGGAGAGCCCTACAACGAGGAGGGAAGATTCCACGCACTCTTTGAGTATGCTTCCATGACAGCCGAGCTGGTTGGAATGGATGTTGTGAATGTTCCCACAATGGACTATGCTCAGGCTGCTGCAACAACCGCAAGAATGGCTTGCAGAATGCAGAAGAAGTCCGAAATCCTGCTCCCTGAGGTTATGGATCCCCAGAAGGTAAATATCATGCAGAATTACTGCAAGGCAGATGTGAGCTTCACTTTTGTAAAGTGCGATGAGCATGGACTTATGGACTTAAATGACCTCAAGAGCAAGATGAACCCCAACGTGGCCGGTGTTTATTTTGAAAATCCCAACTACTTAGGCGCAGTTGAGGTAAATGCAGCCGAAATTTCCAAAATTGCTCACGACGGCGGCGCCGAGAGCTTAGTAGGCGTTGACCCCATCACCTTAGGCGTTATGGCTCCTCCCTCCGATTACGGCGCTGATATTGTCTGCGGAGATTTACAGCCCTTGGGAATACACATGAACTTCGGCGGCGGCCAGTCCGGCTTTATCGCAACAAGGGATGAAGCCAAGTATGTTCTGGAATACCCCTCCAGACTTTTCGGAATAGCCCCCACCTGTGTAGAGGGTGAATACGGCTTCGGAGATGTGGCATATGACAGAACCTCCTTCGGCCATTTAAGAGAAAACGCAAAGGAATATGTCGGCACTCAGACAGCTCTTTGGGGAATAACAGCAGGTGTTTACCTTGCAACAATGGGCCCCAGAGGAATGGAAGAGGTGGGCAAGACAATGATGCAGAACTCCCAGTATGCCTGCAAAGAGCTCAACAAGCTTAAAGGCGTAAAGGCAAACGGCGCAGGCAGCATCTTTATGAAGGAATTTGTTGTTGACTTCTCCAAGACAGGAAAAACCGTCAAAGAAATCAACAAGGCCCTTTTGTCCTATAACATTTTCGGCGGAAAGGATTTAAGCCCTGAATTCCCCTCTATGGGACAGAGCGCACTTTACTGCGTGACCGAGATCCACACCAAGGAAGACATCGACGCACTTGTAAATGCCCTTTCCGAAATTTTAAAGTAGAGGCAGAAAGGAATGAATAACATGAAAAGAATCGACAGATCCCAGAAGGTCAGACACGGCTTTCACGAAGCAAAATGGGATGAGCCTATTATATATGAGTTGTCCTGCCCGGGCGAGCGCGGAGTTCTGGTTCCCAAAGCTGACAAGAAGATAGCAGAGGAGGTCGGCGAGGGAACAACAGCTCTTCCTGCTTCCTTAAGAAGAAAGGAAAGCGTAAACCTCCCCGAGCTTTCCCAGTCCAGAGTGTTAAGACACTATATGAGACTTTCTCAGATGACCTTAGGAGCCGATGTCAACATCGAAATCGGACAGGGAACCTGCACAATGAAATATTCCCCCAAGGTTAATGAGCAGCTTTCAAGAACACTTTTTGACCTCCATCCCCTTCAGGATGAGAGCACAGTTCAGGGAATTTTGGAAATCTACCATGAGACAGATAAGTATATGCAGGAAATTTCCGGCATGAAGAGATTCACCTTCCAGCCCGGCGGCGGCTCTCAGGGACTTTTCACCATGGCATCTGTTGTAAAGGCATATTTTGATTCCGTAGGCAGCGACAGGGATGAGTTTATCACAACCATCTATTCTCACCCCTCTGATGCGGCTGCTCCCACATTGAAGGGCTATAAGATAATCTATCTTCAGCCTGACCCTGTTACAGGACTTCCCACAATGGAGGCCTTCAAGGCTGCCTGCACAGAAAGAACAGCCGGCTTCATTCAGGCAAATCCCGAGGACACCGGACTTTACAACGGACATATCAAGGAATTTACAGATTATGCTCACAAGATGGGCGCGCTGTGCTGCTATGACCAGGCAAACGGAAACGCTGTGTTAGGCGTTGCAAGGGCAAAGGAAGCAGGCTTTGATATGTGCCACTTCAACCTGCACAAGACATTCTCCACACCTCACGGCTGCGGCGGCCCTGCCTGCGGTGCTACCGGTGTAAGAGAGGGACTTGAGAAATATCTTCCTGCACCTATTGTCGATTTTGACGGAAAGAACTATTTCCTCAACTATGACCTTGAGGACAAGGAATACGGAGTTCACAAGGTTCGCTCCTTCTACGGAGTTGCCCCTGTTGTGTTCAAGACCTATTGCTGGATAAGATCCATGGGTCCTGAGGGCCTTTATCAGGTGACAAAGACTGCGGTTCTCAACAACAACTATATGTACAAGAGAATGCTTGAGATTCCCGGAGTTTCCGCTTACTATATCGACGGAAACAACCAGAGAGTTGAACAGTGCAGATACACAATGGAGAAGATTTTCAACGACACAGGAGTTTCCACAGGTGACGTTCAGAGAAGAATGATGGATTTCGGTATGCACTACTGGACCTCCCATCATCCCTACTTCCTCCCCGAGCCCATCACATTAGAGCCCACAGAGACACCCTCAAAGGCGGATATTGATGAGTATGTGGACACACTGGCATATGTGCTCAATGAGTGCTACACCAACCCCGAATATGTAAAGAGTGCGCCTCATAACTCCACAATGCACCAGATAGATGAATCCGGAATGGATGATCCTGACAAGTGGGCTATCACATGGAAGACATACCTCAGAAAGTATAAATAAGCTTTTTAAGGGCAGATAATACCAAAAGATGTATTTTGTAACCTTGCATCTTTTAAATAAGGGGAGGGCGAAAGCTCTCCTCTTTATTCTTAAAAATATAATTTTAAATTGCGGAGTTGCCGATGACAAAGATTAAATTAGGATTTATTGTAAACCCCGTAGCCGGTTTGGGCGGCTCCGTGGGCTTAAAGGGAACAGACAACAAGGTGGACGAGGCTTTGAAAAGAGGAGCCTCCCCAATGGCAAATATAAGGGCTAAGGCGGCATTGAGCGAGCTTGTTCACCTAAAAGATAGGCTTTTGATAGTCACAGGCAAAAATGAGCTGGGGGAAGCCTCTGCAAGAGAGCTGGGCTTTGATGTGTGCGTTTTGGAAAACGGTCACAAGGGCACAGCAGAGGACACCGTAGAGCTTGCAGCACGCCTTGCAGAGGAAAAGGTGAAAATGATACTCTTTGCAGGCGGAGACGGCACGGCTGTGGATATTTACAAGGGGGTTAAAAACAACTTCCCCTGCCTTGGCATACCGGCCGGGGTTAAGATACACTCCCCTGTTTATGCAAGAAGTCCAAAGGCTGCCGGTGAGCTTGCCGGGCTTTTTTTAGAGGGCAGAGAAAATAATATAAAGGAGCTGGAGGTGCTTGATATAGATGAGGAATTATACCGTCAGTCTATAATATCCACCAAGCTTTTTGGCTATTTGCAGGTCCCCTATAAAAAGATATACACGCAGAACAGAAAATCCCCTACTCCTGTAAGTGAAAAGGACAATATCCGTTCAATAGCCTTAAAGGTTATTGAACAGATGGAGCCGGACACCTATTATCTCATAGGCGCAGGAACAACCACAAGGGGCATCATGCAGGAATTGGAGCTGCCCTTTACACTCATAGGGGTTGACATCATAAGAAACAAAAAGCTGGTGGCACAGGATGTCTACGGCAAAAAAATAATGGATATAATAAGGGGCAAAAGGTCAAAGCTGATTCTCACCATAACAGGGGGTCAGGGCTTTTTGTTCGGCAGGGGCAATCAGCAGATAACACCGGAGGTAATAAGAGAGGTGGGAAAGGAAAACATCATCATAATAGCCACAAATGAAAAGATGATGGCCCTTATGGGCGAGCCTATTTTGACAGATACCTCCGACAAGAAGCTGGATGAGGAGATAGCAGGCTATTACAGGGTGATTTCCGGCTATCATGAGACTGTCATTGCAAAGGTGGCTGTACCCTAAAGTATTGCAATATTTTATCAATGACTGTAAAATGGGGATAGGCTTTAATGCCTGTTCCTATTTTTTTATAAGAAAGGCGGATTCAAGGTGCTTATTATCAAAAACGGAAATGTCAAAACAATGGGAAGCTTAGGGAACATAGAGGGCTGTGATATTCTCATAGAGGAGGGCAAAATAAAGAACATAGGAAAAAATTTGGATGTGCCTGAAAATGCAGATGTGATTGACGCCACAAATCTTCTGGTGACACCCGGACTTGTGGAGGGACACTGTCATGTGGGAATGTGGGAGGAAAGCATAGCAGATGCAGGAGATGACGGAAATGAAGCCGTTGACCCTGTAACACCACAGCTGAGGGCAATAGATGCCCTTAATCCTATGGATGAGGGCTTTTTGGATGCACTCAAGGCAGGAGTTACCACAATTGTGACAGGCCCGGGTTCTGCCAATGTTATAGGAGGTCAGTTTGCGGCTGTGAAAACCTTCGGCAGCAGGATTGACAGCATGATAGTTAAGGCCCCTGTTTCCATGAAGATAGCCTTTGGAGAAAACCCAAAAAGAGTTTACGGCGCAAAGAAGATGTCCCCATCAACAAGAATGGCAACCTCTGCAATTTTAAGGGACACGCTCTTTAAGGCAAAAGCATACATGGAAAAAAAGGAGAGGGCAGAAAAGGAAAAAGGCGATATGCCGGAATTCAACATGAAATATGAGGCGCTCATACCTGTTTTAAAAAAGGAGATACCTCTTAAAGCACATGCCCACAGAGCAGATGACATATTTACAGCCTTGAGGATAGCAAAGGAATTTGACCTTGAAATCACGCTTGATCACTGCACAGAGGGACACCTGATTGCAGACGAGCTTGCCAAGGAAAAAAGAGGCTGTCTTGTAGGCCCCACGCTCTCTAACAGAAGCAAGGTGGAATTGCAGAATAAAAGCTTTTCAACTCCCAAGGTTTTGGCAGAAAAGGGACTTAAGGTGGGCATTATAACAGATGCTCCCGTAATTCCTCAGGAATTTCTGCCGCTTTGTGCAGCTCTTGCAATAAAGGAGGGGCTTCTTGAGGAGGAGGGCTGGAAAGCCATCACAATAAATCCTGCACAGATAGTCGGAATTGACCACAAGGTCGGCTCTCTGGAAATAGGCAAGGATGGGGATGTTGTTATTTTTTCCGGCAATCCCTTGAAGGATGTTTTTGCAGAAGCAAAATATGTAATAGTTGACGGAAAAATAGCTCACAGGGCATAATTTTCATATTTTTGCAAAAAATAAGGCTCGGGAACAGCTCCCGGGCCTTTTTCAGATATTTTTCGACTGTTGAAAAGTTGAAAACTAAGTTGAATGTTGAAAAGAAGGAAAAATTTTTTAAATAAGTTCAACAAATGCCTTGAATATCCGGTTTTGCCTCTCATCATAAAGAAACATTTTTTCCGGGTGCCACTGAACAGCCAAAATCTTTTTTTCCAAACACTCATAGGCTTCGCAAATGCCGTCCGGGGAATAGGCAATAGGCACAAGCCCCCTGCCCAATTCCTTCACCGCCTGATGGTGATAGCTGTTTACAACTCCCCTTTCGCCGAATATGGGATACAGCATGGAGCCTTTTTCAATTTTGACGCTGTGGCACGGCTCTCTTTGCTCAATGCTGCTTTGCACATGGCAGATGGCATTTTCAACCTCGTCGGGTATATGCTGTATGAGATTTCCGCCCAAAGCCGCATTTATCATCTGCATACCCCTGCAAATGCCCATTATGGGAATTTCCTTTCCCAGTGCAGATTTTATAAGCGCTTCCTCAAAAAAATCCCTCTCCTGCGAAAAGGTGGTGACAGCCTTGTTAGGCTGTGCATGATAATAAAGCGGACTTACATCACAGCCGCCTGTTATCAAAAGGGCATCAACGCTGTCTATGTAACATTCTGCCAGCTGAAAATCCGGCGTGGTGGGAATGATTACAGGCAGTGCCCCCTGCCCTATCACTGCTTCTGCATACTGTCTGTCCAAAATAGACATCCTTCTGGCTTTATCTTGTGTGTAAAAAGCTGTTATACCGATTTTTTTCATTCTGTCGCCTCCCAATTCATAGGTATGTAGATATAATTATTATATATGCCCGCACACCCAAAAGTCAATTTCCTGCATAAAAAAAGAGACGGCATAAGCCATCTCGTTTATTTTGCAGAAATATTAGCCATTGAGCCTTTTAGCTAAGGAGGCCTTCTTTCTAGCAGCATTGTTCTTGTGGATAATGTGCTTAGCGCAAGCCTTATCAATTACCTTGAAAGCGTGATTTACAACTTCGGTGCAATCAGCGGAACCTTCAGCCAATGCTAATTCAGCTTTCTTGAGAGTGGATTTCAGATAGCTCTTCTGAGCCTTGTTTCTCTCGGCGCTGGCTAAGGATACCCTTACTCTCTTCTTGGCGGACTTGATGTTTGCCATAGTTACACCTCCTTACTCTTCTAATACAGTACAAGTTATCTTAACATTTATTTTCATTAAAATCAACTGTTTTTTGAAAAAAATAATTAAAAAAGAGGGGAAAATTTGAAAAATAACAAATTCAGAACAGATTTGGCTTTGGAAGCAGCCAACACAGGGGATAAAAAGCTTCCTAAGGGTGTGTTTGTGGAGGAAAAGAAGGTCGGCAATCTCACACTTACAGTGGTGGAAATCAAAACAGAGGCTGCCTCTTTGAGGCTCAACCGCAAAAAGGGCAGATATGTCACCATAGAGGGGGACTTTTTCTATAAGGATGAATTTGTTGACCTTTTGGAAGCGGAGGTGAAAAAGCTTCTGCCAAGGGGAAGAATTCTGGTGTCGGGCTTTGGCAACATAAACATAACCCCCGATTCCATAGGCCCTCTGACAGCGCAGAGAATAATTGCCACCAGCCATTTGAGCCAAAGCTTCAAGGAGGATTTTTCACTTGAGGGTCTGCGTGATGTATCTGTGGTTTTTCCGGGAGCCACCGGTCAGACAGGCATTGAAACAGGCCAGCAGATAAAATCGCTTATAGATAAATTTTCCTTCGACGGACTTCTCACAAT
>JAHHUC010000037.1 GCA_020024215.1 Oscillospiraceae bacterium
ATCCTCAAAGGCATCCTCTACAATTTCCATAAGCCTTTGAGCCTTTGAGGAATTTTTAAGGTCATCAACATTCCAAGAAACCCTTCTTGCGGATGTGAAGTCATCATCTAATACAGCCTGCTCATAAAGCTCCCTTTCAGCAGGCATAAGCTCACACCAATCCATGCTTTCAATAAGCTTTGGCAGCTCCTTTAAAACATCCTCTCTTTTTCTTCTGTAATAAACAGGGGCTATTAAGTCCCTGAATTCGGGCGCATTGGAGAGAAAGGCTATGCCTTTTGCCCTGTGGGCAATTTCCGGATTAAGAATTGAAATCAGGCTGAGCATTTCATCCACATTGTTTTCCATAGCTGTTCCTGTCATAAAGAGGAGGGAGGATGAAATATCCGCTATGTCCGATACATTTTCGCTTCTTTTTGCCTTTGGATTTTTTATGTAGTGGGCTTCATCCACAACCAGAAGATCCGGCTTAAAATCCAGACGGGCTTTGACAAAGGCCGTTGTCTCAAAGTTTGTTACAGCAATTCCGCCCTGCTTTTTCCAAAGCTCAAAATTGCTCTTCTTTTCATCTCCATGAATTTTGAAAGCTTTAAGTGTGCAGAATTTATTTATCTCCCTGCACCAGTTGGAAAGTACACCGGCAGGGGCTATGACAAGAAAATACGAGGCGCCGTCATTTGCCATTGACACCATTGCAGCTATTGCCTGCACTGTTTTGCCAAGCCCCATTTCATCCCCTAAAAGGACACGTTTTTGGTGCAATATATATTTTACTCCCCATTCCTGATAACGCCTTAAGGATACGTTCAGGCCCTGGGGAAGAAAAACCTCTGTCTCTATCTTTTCTGCAAGGGCTTTAGGCAGATTGTAAACGCTGTCATCAGATTTGAAAAGCTTTGGAAATTCCCTGTCCAGAATGAGGGTATATTTTTCCGGGTGCTTGGAAAAATCCTCATAGCATCTGTCATCTGAAATTGATTTTATAAATTCTATATCATCAAGATTTATTTCACCGGAACTGTTGAAATCATTTAATACATTTTCCAGTTTTTTAAAGGATGCGATGGCCCTCTGCTTTTTTGAAGCTGAGGTAAACAGCCATTTAAAGCCGTTTTTTATATTCATAAGGTCATCTGTGTGCCCATCTGCCTCCTGTTTTACAGCATCTAAAAGCATTTTTGCCTTTTCTGCCTTTTCAAGTGAATTATTGTAGAGAAAGGCATTTCTCACAACCTCCCTTGAAATTGGAGAATCCTTGCTCAAATCAAGGTGTAAATCCTCCCTTATCTTTCCCTCCACATAAGCTATAACCTGCTTTATTGTTCTGGCGCCCTCCGGGCTTATTCCGTTTATATCTGCCAGATTTGCTTCGCTTTCATTGTGAAGATCTGCCAGGTTGAGATAACCGCAGTCCATCAGAGTTTTGACCTTTATTTTGTTTTTATCCCTGTTTACCTCATCTGAGGGTATGTCGGACAAAGTGTCCAAAACTGCCTCATTCTTCATCCTTTCAACAGAATCGCAAAGCTTTTCCTTAAAGCTTTCGGGAAGTGAGCAGATATCCTTGAGCTTTTTTTCGGTTTTAAAATATTTTTTTATGATGTCACAGGCTTCTCTTCTTTTAAATGAATACATATGCTACCTACCTTCAAAAGCTTTTACTTTTGGCCATATTTAAAAATGATTCTTTAAACATCCTTTTCTATTTTAAGCGCACCGCTTACCTCGGTGTGAGGGAAAGCAAACTGAATTCCGTTTTTTATAAATTCCTTCAGCAGAGTTTCCCTTATCTCGCTGCATGCCATAAAATTTGTATCCACATCGCTGGTGCGTACGCTGGCTCTCAGGGCTATTCCGTTTGCCGCAAGCTCACGGACAAAAACACGCACCTTTGGCTTTTTGTCGATTATATCCTGAGGCGATCTGGAATCTATAAAGCTGGGATGAGAGGATATCACCAGCTGCATTATTTCCTTGGCAAGGTCCACATCGGAATCATAGGTTATGAGAACATCCATAAAATTGGAGGTTTCAGGGTCCACCATATGGGTATTTTCAATTACCGCCTTGTTCATTATGGAATTGGGCACAATCAGACGATTGTTGGTAAAGGTTCTGACTATTGTGTGCCTTATGGTAATATTTTCAATATAGCCGGAAATGTTAAGATCCTGAAGGGTTATCCTGTCATCTATATTGAAGGGCTTGAATATGGAGATGAGAATTCCTGCTATAAAGTCCTCTAAGGAGGTCTGGAAGGCAAAGCCCAGCACAACCACCAAAAGGCTGGAGCTGGTCAGCAGGGATTTTGAAAAGCTTTGAAAGCCTGTAAATCTCATTCCAAGGTTGTAAAGGCCTATTATGACAATGATGCATTGCGTCAGGTTTTTGGCAAATTTGAGATGGATTTGTTTTTTTGATGCAAAGAATTTGGCATAGGTTCTGTCAACTATGTTCCAGAGAATAAGCATAGCCAGAATTATTGCGCCGGATATCATCAGGTTCTGTTTCATCAAAGCTCTCCTTTTTCATGTTGCTTATGGTAAATTAGTTTTTAGGGATATTCTAATTTAAAATCTGCAATGTTTCTGCTTGTTTAATAAATTTCTGCATCATAAGGTGCAGGCAATGATTGTATTTTATCACATGGATATGAAATTTTCTATATTTCTGAACCTTTCATCTATAAAATAGTTGCAGATGCTGCTTTTCCCATTATTTGATTGATAATAAACTGACTTTTGCATTTTTTATATTAGCTGAATTTAAAGCCCTGACAGTATTCTTTTAAATAAAAAGGCAGCCAAAATTTTCCGGACTGCCACAGTCTCACTATTTATTTTCCCTTTAAATCAGGCCTTAAATCTTTATTGTGCTGATTAAAATTTTTTATAAAAAAGCACACATTGGGATAACGGCACTTTTTCTTTATCCCATGTGTGCTTTTAATTTTCAGATAAGGCAAGGCTTACTTTTCTTTTGCTGACAGGCTTTATAAAAAGCTGCTTTGCTAAGGCTAAAATATGGAGGAACTTTACTCATAGCCGCTTATGCCGGATGTAAAGCGTCCAAATAGCTCCATAGCCTTTATACTGTCATCTTCATTCATAATTGTAAAATGAAAGTCCTCACTTACGCAGTCAAAGATGACAATATAAAGATCGCTAAGCTGCTGTGCAAGCTCTGAAAGCCATGTGTCAATGCAGTAGTCATTGGAAAACTTTTCTCTGTCAAGTGTAAAGGAAAGCCCTCTTGCTTTTTTTATGTTGTCAACAAACCAGAAAAAGTCCTCCAACTCAGGAGAGCCGCTGTCTGTGGAAACAAGATAAAACTGTGGTTCTGTTGCTCTTGCATCATCAATTTGAAATCCTGAAAGAACATACAAAACAGATTCGGCGGCAGTGGCTTCATCAGGATCATTTTCAAAACACTTGACACAGCATTGGAATACATCCTCATTGTGCCCGCAGAGAATTAGGTCACAAAAATCGCTGAGTGCAGCCTTCTTTTCATGTTTTAGATTCATAGGTCCACCTCCATACTTTATTGCAAAAACATTATATCATAGGATTCATAATAATACAAGTATGGGTATAAAGCTATGCAGCTTTGGAATATTAAGCCAAGTAAGCCTGTGCTGCAAACAACAGAAAGAGAAGCTTTTGTATAATAAATGAAGCCCTCCTTAATTTCCCTCAAAGCTTTAAAGAGATTGTTCTCCGGCAATTTTTCCTGCAAGGTATCTTTTCTTATATTTAAGGCTTGAATATTTTGCTATATGCTTCATGTATATCACATTGTAAAAGCCTCCCACAGCGCCGGCTATGGGTATGCCCTGCAAAAATTTCATGTATAAAAGCGCATCTGAAAGCAAGGAGGCAGTCTCTGCTATCTCATTTTCCTCATTATAATTTTCAGGCAGACTTTCTGTTTGAATAAATCTGTTTAGGATGAGATCTGTTCTGCATAGCTCATCCTTATATGACACGGCCCCCTTTATTATGTTGAGTATAAAAAATCTCTCTTTTTCGCTGTCATAGGGAAATCCGAAATTTATGCTTGTCTCATAAATGTCACGAAGAAGCATTGCCGTAAAAATCGGTATATCCAAAATGCCTATCCCCAATATGCCCATGCCCACACCTGACACTCCGGACATGATGAGGTTTACCCCATCCTTGCTCCTGATTGTTTTGGAAAATGCCTTTATGGATTTTCTATCCTGTCTCACATCGCCGGAAAAGTCTCTCAGCTTAAATTCCTTTTGCTGCTTTTCCTTGTTATAGGTAAATTCTATGGCTCCCTGACCACGGCTGAAAATAAGCTTGAACGCCTTTATAAAGGCAGTCTCCAAAGTGCTTTGAAGCTTAAGCGGCACCTTATCGGCAAGAGCTTTGTTTAAAAAATTATCCCTTTCCTCCTGCTTTTTTAAAATATATTTCTGCTCTTCCTTTATAAGCTTTTGATATTCCCTGCAAGCGGGGGAAATTTTCTTAAAAAGCGGCATATGAATACCTCCTGACAGTAGAAATAGGTTATTTAGTACATTATAATTCAAAAAGCAGTGCGAGGCAATGAGTGCCATCGTTTTCTGAGCCTGCAAAACTGTTTTGTCCCTGTTTTTTTATTTATGGTGTATGTACTTCTTCATCAGGTGCCATAGCCGCCCCCATATTGGTTATATCCTTTATGCCCATATCGGTTATTGTGCCTGTTGAAAATGCCCTTATAAAGGGGGGCTGATCCTTGTTTTCAATGAGAAGTGCAGAAGCTGCCGTAACTGTCCATTGTGCGGTGGTGGTCTTTACACCGCCATATTCCAAAGGATAGCGGAACTGTCTTTCCGCTGTGCAAAAATGTGAGGATGTCAGGGCGCAGCACCTTGAAAATCCGCCGGATTCTATGGCCATTGCACAAAGGCTTACAGCCTCGCCTATATTGGAGCATGCCCCGTAAATTCCATAGGAGGGGATGTCAAAGGAGCGTATTCCATAGGTTGCGGAGGTGCATTGGTTCATAAGGTCGCCGGAGAATATAAGCTCAATGTCAGAGGGCAGCAGTGAGGACTTTTTTAAAAGGGTGTCAAGCGTGTTTCTTATCATTATGCTTTCTCCCTTTTCCCAGCTTTCCTGCCCCAGAAGGCTGTCCTTATAGATATAATCAAACCCCTTTCCCAATGGGCCGTCGCCTTCTTTTTTTCCTCCCGAAAGCGCCCAGGCAGAAACCGAGATGGGCTTGGAGGTAAAAACAGTCTGTCTTCCTTTTTTTGTTGCCATGTCAAAAAATCCTTTCTTTTACATATTGAAAAGGTATATTATTATTCCGTATATAACACTTGCCAGATCCCCATATACAATCACAGGGCCTGCTATTACAAACATTTTCGCACCGACTCCCAACAAAAAGCCCTCGGTTTTAAATTCTAAGGCAGGGGATGCAACCGAATTTGCAAAGCCGGTTATCGGCACCAGGGTTCCGGCTCCGGCTATCGCTGCCACATTGTCAAAAACATTCAAGCCTGTCAATACGGCGGTTATAAATATGATGGTGCAGGATGCCAAGGCATAGGCATCTTTTTCGGAAAATTCCAAAAACTGATAGAAAAAGATGAGAAGCTGACCTATTGCACATATGCTTCCGCCTATGAGAAATGCCATAGGGAGCGATTTTACAAATTTGGTGGGCGGAGTGCGCTTTTGGCACAGCTGTGAATAGTCTTTTTTATTTATGGAAAGATAATGCATATCAATTCCTCCTTTCTATCTATTTTGCCTTATGTAGGTAAATTTATGTAAATTCAAGCTGGAAATTGCAAAATTTCGCTTTACAAAAATGAGGATGACTGATATAATAACAGAACGAGACCTGTTACGGGTTAGGGCGTCTCATTCCGACTATCGACCTTAGCCTGTGATTGTGCCCATAAAATTTTATTTAAGGAGTGTTTTTAATGCTTTTAAAGGAACAGAAGCAGGAAATTATCAAGAGCAATGCAAGAAGTGAAGGAGATACAGGTTCTCCCGAGGTTCAGATCGCCATTCTCACAAAGAGGATCAACGACCTCACCGAGCATCTTAAGAGCAACAAGAATGACCACCATTCCAGAAGAGGTCTGCTCAAGATGGTCGGACGCAGAAAGAACCTTCTTGGTTACCTTCAGAAGACTGATATCGAGAGATATCGTGCAATTATTGCAAAGCTTGGTCTGCGTAAGTAGGATATAGTTTATGAGGGCAAGCGCAGCTTTTGCGTTTGCCTTTAACATTATCCGAAAGTAAGTTTTTAAAATCAGCAGAGGGGAATAGAAGATTTAGCAGTGAATCGAGCGGCCAAGGCTTGACCGCTGGATTTATTGCTAAGGCTCATTTCCTTTCTGCAAAGGTGAAGGGAGATATGATATGTTGTTTGAAAACAGAATTTTCAGGACAGAATTTGCCAAAAGAGAAATTTCCTTTGAAGTTGGAAAGATAGGCATGCTTGCCAATGGTGCCTGCATAGTAAGGTATGGCGAAACCACCGTTATGGTAAATGTGACAATGGCAGCAGAGCCCAGAGAGGGAATTGATTTCTTTCCGCTCTCTGTTGATTATGAGGAAAAGCTTTATGCTGTGGGCAGGATTCCCGGCTCATTTTTAAGAAGAGAGGGCAAGCCCTCTGAAAAGGCTATCCTCAATTCCCGTCTTGTGGACAGACCCATGAGGCCCTTGTTCCCCAAGGATTTAAGAAACGATGTGTCCATAGTTATGACAGTTCTCTCTGTTGACCCAGATTGTCTGCCTGAGATATGCGGACTTTTAGGTGCAGCCTTCTGTCTGGAAATTTCTGATATTCCGTTTAACGGACCTATTGCGGGAGTTTCTGTGGGACTTGTGGACGGAAAGCCTGTTTTGATGCCCAACGAGGAGGAAAGAAAGAAAAGCGAAATGGTCCTCACAGTTGCAGGCAGCGAGGAAAAGGTCTGCATGATTGAGTGTGCGGCAAATGAGGTCCCTGAGGATGTTATGCTCCAATGCATCATCGAAGGACACAAGGAATGTGCCAAGATGGCTCATTTCTTCACTCAGGTGAGAAATGAGATAGGTGTTCCCAAGGTTGATTTTACACCTGTTGTTGTGGATAAGCAGCTTTTTGATTCTGTCAGGGAATTTGCAATCGACAGAGTTAAGGCAGCTCTTGACACAAATGACAAGAATGTAAGAGAGGAGAGGCTTGCTCCTATAAAGGCTGATATCCATGAAAAGTTCGAGGCAGAATTCCCCGAATTGGCAGATCAGATTGACGAGGCTATCTATCTTCTCCAGAAGTTTGTTGTAAGACGCTGGCTTTTGGACGAGGGCAAGAGAGTTGACGGCAGAGCAATTGATGAAATGAGGCCTTTGGCATCTGAAGTGGGACTTATTTCCAGAGTTCACGGCTCTGCACTCTTTACAAGAGGACAGACACAGGCTCTCACAATCACAACATTAGGACCTATATCCGATGCCCAGCTCCTTGACGGAATTGACGGTGAAACAGAAAAGAGATATATGCATCAGTACAACTTCCCCTCTTATTCTGTGGGTGAAACAAGGCCCTCAAGAGGTCCCGGAAGAAGGGAGATAGGTCACGGTGCTCTGGCAGAAAAGGCACTTTTGCCTGTAATTCCCTCTGTTGAGGACTTCCCCTACACAATAAGGGTTGTGTCTGAAATAACCTCCTCCAACGGCTCCACATCACAGGCCTCCATCTGCGGCTCCACACTTTCTCTTATGGATGCCGGTGTTCCCATCAAGGCTCCTGTGGCAGGAATTTCCTGCGGACTTATCACTGAAAATGACAGATGGATGACAATGGTTGACATTCAGGGCTTAGAGGATTTCTTCGGAGATATGGACTTTAAGGTCGGCGGCACACACAAGGGTGTCACAGCCATTCAGGTGGATATCAAGATTGACGGATTGACATATGAAATAATTGAAGAGGCTTTGAGAAAGACAAGAGAAGCAAGAATCAAGATTTTGGATGAGGTTATGCTCAAGGCTATTGCCGAGCCCAGAAAGGAGCTTTCAAAGTATGCTCCCAAGATGCTGACACTCAAGATAAATCCCGACAAGATAAGAGAGGTTATCGGCTCCGGCGGCAAGGTTATCCAGAAGATAACAGCTGAGTGCAACTGCAAAATAGATATTGATGACGACGGCAGCGTATTTGTTTCTGCCATCGCATTGGAGGATGCCGAAAGAGCAATCCAGGTTATAAAGACCATTGCCATGGACCCTGAGGTGGGCGCCATCTATAAAGGCAGGGTGACAAGGCTTATGACATTCGGCGCATTTGTTGAAATTGCCCCCGGAAAGGAAGGACTTGTTCACATCTCCAAGCTTGACAGAAAGAGAGTGGAGAAGGTTGAGGATGTTGTAACTGTGGGTGATGAAATTTTAGTCAAGGTTACAGAAATTGACCAGCAGGGAAGGATCAACCTTTCAAGAAAGGATGTTTTAGAGGCTCTTGATGCTAAGAATGCAGAAAAGAACAACTAAAATTTCCTTATTGATATTATGATTGACGGCTTTGGCTGTCCTTTGTATATTGCAGGTATACACAAGATTTGACGTCCGGACAGACAGATAATTTCTGATTTGATGGATGATGCTGATAGCTTGCTGTCATAAGACAGCTTCCCTTATCCAATTAGCTATGAATGTAAAAAAGCGGCTGTTTACAGATACAGCCGCTTTTTTTAGGTGAGGTATGCAGATAAATACCGCCGGATTTTTATATTAACGAAAATTTTATCAGTTTAGTAGAAATTCGCAATAACTTATGGTATAATTAGTAATCAGGTATATATTGCTCAACGGCGAGATTTCAATAATAAAAAATGGAGATGGTATTTCTTTGGACAGTTGGCCGATATTTTTGTTTTTAGCTTTTTTGATTTGTATGTCAAGTTTCTTTTCTGCTTCTGAAACAGCCATTACATCAGTTAATAAGGTTCGTTTGGAAAGCCTGGCAGAGGACGGAGACAAGCGTGCAAAAAGGACGCTTAAAATAGCAAAAGAATATGACCGTACAATTTCTGCCATTTTGGTGGGAAATAACATTGTGAACATTGCAGCTACATCGGTTTGCACCAGTCTGGCGATTTCCACAGGCTTTATGGGTGAAAATTCGGTGGCAGCATCCACATTTATAATGACTGTTGTGGTCCTGCTTTTTGGCGAGGTTTTGCCCAAGACGTATGCAAAATATAATTCTGAAAGCTTTGCTTTGGCAATTTCGGGAGTTATGACCGCCTTTCTTGCAATTATAAAACCTGTTACATGGCTTATTTTAGGAATCCAGAACGGATTTTTAAAGTTCTTCAAAAAGGATACAGTTCCCTCTGTTACCAAAAAGGAGCTTCTCAATATTATTGAAACCAGTGAGCATGAGGGTGTAATAGATGAGCAGAGAAGTGAGCTTATGCAGTCTGTCTTATCCTTTGATGCCACAACTGTCAAGGAGGTCATCACACCCAGAGTTGATGTGGTGGCGCTTTCTGTTGAAAGCAGCAGGGATGAGGTTTTAAGGGTGCTGACAGAGGAAAGATTTACAAGAATACCTGTTTATGAGAAAAATCTTGACAACATTGTCGGCATACTTCATGCCAAGGACTATTATGAGGAGCTTTTAAAGGGCAATGACAGCATAGATTTAAGCTCTGTTATCACAAAGCCCTACTTTGTTTACAGAGAGCAGAAAATATCATCCGTTCTCACAGAGATGAGAACCCAGAAGATACATCTGGCGGTTGTTTTGGACGATTACGGCGGAACCTTGGGAATAGTTTCCTTAGAGGATCTTTTAGAGGAGCTTGTGGGGGAAATATATGATGAGGACGAGGAAACAGACGGCGATTTTATAAAGATAAAGGATGGTATTTACAGCGTTTCCGGTGACTATAATGTATATGAGACGCTGGAGGAAATAGGCTTTAGGAATCTTAAGGATTTTGAGAGTGAATATTCCTCTGTGGGCGGCTGGGCATTTGAAATGCTTGAAAAAATTCCCAAGGTGGGTGAGGAATTTACCTATGAGGGAGTAAGGGTAAAAATTACGGAAATGGATGATCAGAGAGTTCTCAGGGTAACTGTTCAGTATGATCTTGAGGATGAAAAAGATGAGGAGAATTTATGAGGAGCAATACGGAAAAGATTATTGCCAAAAAAAAGCTGGCCACCAATCTTGGAAGAGCCTGCGTGATTTTGGCATTAGTGGGAGTTGTGGCACTTTTTCTGTGGTTCAAGTCCTATGTTACATTGGTGGCAAAAAACAGAGATGAGATGATAAAGTATGAAAAATTCATACTTCCTGTGGTTATGATGGACCCTGTGCCCTTTGACGATGCCGGACAGATAGATGAAGAGGTGGCATTGCAGATAGCCATGTGGGATTCCCTTTTGGGCGAAAACAGAGAGAACTTTGCATATGATGAAAACGGGATGCTTCTTGTTCCTGCAACCGACCTTGACGTTTCGGCCCACAAGCTTTTCGGTGTGGGGCTTACACTGAAGCATGAAACCTTTTATGATACAGACGGAACATATCTTTATGACCCTGATATAATGGCATACAGAGTTCCGTCAATGGCAAAGGTATCCTATACCCCCTATGTTGAATCGGTCACAAAGACGCCGGAAAAAACCATATTGAAGGTGGGCTATGTTCCGCCGGGAAATATGTGGTCAACAAAGCTGGAGGAAAAGGACGACAGGGAGATAAGGGCGGACAAATATATGTTTTATGACCTTTATAAGGGAGAGGACGGCTCTTATATCGGAAGCATAAGAGATATAGATGCCTTGGCTCCGCCAATGTCATAGTCTTTATTTTAAGTGCGCTCTTTTTCTCAAGGAGCGCCTTATTTTTTTAGGAGGTAAAAATATGTTTAAAAGAAAAATGGGCAAAACAGGTCTTTATGCTTCAGCAGTTTCCTTTGGAGGAATCCCCATACAGCGAAGTGATGCCGAAAATACCCGTCAGGTTGTGGATGAGCTTTTAAAATGCGGAGTAAACTATATTGATACAGCCAGAGGCTATACAGTTTCGGAGGAATTTCTGGGGGAGGCATTAAAGGGCAGAAGAGATAAGTTTATTCTTGCAACCAAGAGCATGGCGCGAGGATATGAGGATATGAAAAAGGATATACAGATTTCTTTGGACAAGCTTAAAACAGATTACATAGACATATATCAGATACACAACCTTCCCTTAGGTGATTTTGAAGCTGTATTTGGGGAAAACGGAGCCTATAAGGCACTTTTGGAGGCAAAGGAGCAGGGAATAATAGGCCACATAGGAGCAACAGCCCATTCTGCCGATGCTTTGAAAAAATTGACAGAGGAATATTCCGATAAAATAGAAACCCTTATGTTCCCCTTCAATATAATTGAAAATCAGGGCGAGGAAATTCTTCTTGATGCCAAAAAAAGAGGAATTGCCACCATTGCCATGAAGCCCTTGGCAGGCGGAAATATAGAGGATGCTGACCTTGCAATAAGATATATTCTCAGCAAGGAATGTATTGATATAGTCATTCCGGGAATGGGCAGCAGAGAAGAGGTGAGAGAGGATACACTTTTATGCAGCGGAAATTTTGAATTTAGTTCTCAGGATGAAGCCAGGGCAGATGAGATAAGAAAAAAGCTGGGGACCACCTTCTGCCGAAGATGCGGATATTGTGCGCCCTGCACTGTGGGGATAAACATACCCTCCAGTTTTCTTTTTGACAACTATTATAATCACTATGAGGGACTTTCTCAGTGGGCAAGAGGCAGATATGAAGCTATGGATAAGCACGCAGGCGACTGCATAGAGTGCAGAGAGTGTGAGGCACGATGTCCATATAATCTCCCCATAACTGATATGCTCAAAAAGGTATCGGCGGATTTTGGAATGTAAGAAGCATAAAAATATACAAAAAGAGGCAGTATCCAAATGAAGATACTGTCTCTTTGCTTTTGGAAAATATAATTTTATTTACTCCTTAGGCTCCTTTAAGGTTCCCACAAAGAAGGGTATGCCTGTTTCATTGTCAAAAATCATATAGAGGAAGGGTCTGTCCAAATTTACCTCTTTTATCTCAAGAGCAGGCATTCCCATAGCTTTTTCAATGGCAATTGCTGTGGTTGCTCCCGCCTTGGTGCCCTGTTCTCCTAAGGAAATGAATGTCTTGTGAAATACCTTGTTTACATAAAGGTTAGTGTCTGTTGTTCCCAGTGATGAAAGGTTGGCATTGTCCTCATCAAATAAGCTTTCCATCCCCATAGCTTTTAAGGCATCATTCAATTCTGTTTCATACTCCACTTTGAATTTGGGAAGCTTTGTATATACAATACACTTTTGAGGATTTTTAAGCATATTTCTCACATCCTTGCCGGAAAGTGAAAGCACCAGCTCATCCAAATTCACACCCTCATTTGGAAGAAGTGCGGCGAAGGAATATTTTCCGCCCTTATATGGCTTTATAAAGCCGCTTGCAAGGCTGTTTTCAATGTAGAGGTTTTCATCTCCCAAAAGAAAGAAAGCCTTTGTCTTTTCTTTATCTTGAGAATAGAAGTCCCCCTCTTCAACATTGTTTGCATAATAAGGCTCTGTCCAAAGTCCGTCAAATGAAAGGGCGTTGATAATAAACATCATGCTTTCCTTTGAATCTATGCTGTCAAGTATTGTGGGAATCATTCCGTCTGTCTTTTCATTCACCCAGCTGTTTATATCCTTGAGCGTTTCATTTGTAAAGGGGGCGGTGTAAATGTCAGCCCCATAATAAGAGGCATTTTTCTTTAAAAACTCAGGGTTTACAGTAAAGCCTTTATTGTTGAACCATATGGAATTGGCAAGCTTTAATTTATATTCGTCGCTGCTGGTCAGTATGTCCTTATATGCTGACATAAATGTATTTAAAGAATCCCTGTCAATTTTGAATGTCTCCTCCATCTCATTAAGTGTTTCACCCTCTGCTCCGTTCATGGTCATAGAGAGGGCAGAAAGCACAGAGAGGGGGGAAATGAGTATGTTTCCTTGGTCATTGCCGTTTTTTCTCAAAAGCTCGAAGGCAAAATCGGAGGCTGCATCCATTCCCTTTTCTGTAAGGGATGAGGAAACATTTTCCTTTTCTATGTTGTCGCTTATTTTAACCGTTTCGCCTGCTTTTGTCTGTTCATTTGCTTTTATTGTGTCAAATGCATCACCTGCTTTGCTTGTATCATCCGGCTTATCCTGCTTATTCTCTGTTTCATTCCCACAGGAAGCAAATGTAAAGACCATAGAGGCTGAAAGCAGCAAGGCTATAAATTTTTTCATTGTCATCATCCTTTTTTTATTATGTAGCTATTCCGATTTTATCTTCAAAGAATGCCTGAAAAGTGGATAAACCGCTGTTATTGGGAGTTTTCAGCTCGTATAAAAGGGCTGTGTCAATATCATTTGCATATATAAGCAGCTGGCTGTCACTTTCATAGCAACGGAAAATAAGTCCGTTATTAAAGCTTATTTTCATGGAATATGCGTTTGGCAGACTTCTTAGCTCTGTCACCTTAAAGCCTTTAACAACAGGATTTACAGCATCATAAACCAAAGAGTAATTGGTTATATGCTTTTCTTCCTCAACATTCGGCGCAAAAAAGCTGACATCTGTTATTCTGCTCTCTCTCATCATAGAAAGCCACTGAATATGCGGCATATATTTATAAGAGGCATTTTCCTTTTTTGCCTGCTCTAAAAAGCTTTCAATGTTGGAAATTATTTTTTTATAGGCATCAGGCTTTACATGAAGATAGGTTGAATTTTTAAAATCCACTTTAGGCAGGGCTTCTTTTATAAATATTCCGTCCTCATAAAATTCTATGTAATATTTTGTGTCATCCAAAGCAACTATTTCAACAAAAAAGTCATTTAAAATTCTTTTGCCTATATCGTCAGCTTCCTGGGCGTTATCTAAAAGCAACGATGTATCCTCAGGGTCATGCTCGACTGCTGAAAAGAAGCTTTCTGTATGATATGAAAGCTTTTTCACATCGTCATACAATATAAATTTTCCCGGTTCATATCTTCCTTCTGCCTGTTCAAGCTTTGCAAATCCCCTTAATTTGACAGGAGAAAGTCCCGCCTTCCACCAGGGAATATCTGCCAAAGGATACTTACAGATTTCATCTTTTGAAATTTCCTGAGAGCTTTTCTGCTCCTTGTTGGATGAAGCATTTATATTTTCAGAAGCTTGGGAATCGGTTTCAGTTGAACTGCTGCTTGTGCTTTCCAAAGCAGCTGCCGATGATTCACCGGATGATGAACCCTTGCCTTCATCAGTGCACGAGGTTATAAACAAAATAGATAAAGCTAATAAAATACCCACATATTTTTTCATTGCCTATCCTCCGTTCCGCCCCATTCTACAACGGTAAACCCATTTCTTTCAAAGCCGGAAAGCTTCTGCTCTTTTATTTCAACAAAGCTGTCAGAGGGCTTATAGACCATATGCACCCTTAAAATGCTGTCAGGCTTTGGCTCAACAGTCAAGGGAGCCAGCTCTTCATATTCCTCTTGTGCAAATGTAATCACATTATAGGGATTCATCATCATCCGAGGAACCCAATAGGTTATAAAATCGTTGTATTCTCTCGGGTTAAGCCCCAGCTCTTTAAGCTTTTCACGCAGGAATTTTTCGGTGTCCTCACCCTTTACACAAAATCCCTCATCATATGTCCAGCTTCTTTTTTCATTTCCCTCCCAGAACAGGTAGTAATGCTCAGAGCCGTCCTTTTTGTTTATAAGCCTGCCGTCAGGGTAGGCCTTTACAAACCATCCGTTTTCATATGTGGGATAGGTGTAGGAAAATCGGGGATAATCCACCCTTACAACACAGTCGGTTTCTTTTTGGGGATAAAGATATATGACAGGCTTTCCTGTTGTGGGGTTAACTCTTCCGTTAGCAAGCTCCTCATAAATATTGCTGCCCTTATTTTGAATGTCATACAAAATGGCTCTGTCTATGTCGCTGGCATGGATAAGCAGTTGGTTTCCGTCATTGTAAATATTGTAGACAAGGCCGTTGTTGAATTTTATATTCAATACTGCGGCATTTTCCAAGCTTCTGGAATCAACCTCCCTGGCATTGTGAACAGGCAGGGATATGCTGTTCATAATGTCGTTGCTCACATTGTAGCTTTTAGAGGCACTTTGGTCCTTTGAGGTGAAGGAAATGCTTTCTATCCTGCTGCTTTTCATCATGGAAAGCCAAGACGGACTGGCGTTTTTATAACCTCTGCTTTGCTCTAAAAGCTTATCAAATCTGTTCAGTATGGTGTCATAGTCATCTTTATTCAGTGAAAGCTTTACCTCCTTGCTGAAGTCACCTCCCTTTGGGGAATATTTAAGGTGCAGGCCCTTTTCATAAAATGAGATTCTGTATTTATTGTCCTCCAGATCAAAAAGCTCCAAAAAGTTATCGCTCTTTATTCTGTTTCCTATATCCTCAGCCTCAGCCGCACTTTTTAAAATGAGCGACATATCAAAATAATCATCCTCATTTTCTGAGAAAAGATTTCCGAAGTTATTGTATGAGAGCCTCTCAGAGTCAGAATAGGCATAAAGCTTGGGGATTGGATCATTGCAGGAGGAGGAAGGCTTTATGAACCGGTCGAGCTTTAAGCCCTCATACCACCATGCCGTCGTCTCCTCCTTGACATTAGATAAAGTGGAGGGGGAGGAGGTATTTTTATTTTGAGAAGCTTTTATCTGAGATGTCTCTTCACTGCTTGGCTCAGATTCCTCCTGAGTTTGGGATATTTCCTCACTTTGGGATGAAACAGACAAAGAGCTGCTTTCTTCTGTTTCAAAAGCGGAGCTGTTTTGACTCTCACTGCTTTTTGCAGAATTTTCTGCTTCATTATTTTGGCAGGAGGTCATCAAAAGAAGAGATAGGGCTAAAATAAATCCAAATAATCTTTTCATTTCTTTTCTCCTTTTAAAAGTATAAAAATCGCCTTGCTTTACTATATAGTGCAGCATTTTAAGCTTATTGTTGCAGTATATTAAAATTTTGGAAATAAAGGGAGGCCTTTCATTTTCTCTGCAAATTTTTCCCTTTGGCTTTATGGCGCTGTCGGCATTTTATTTGCATAAAAAATTTATTGTGGTATAATATGCTTTAACTATTTAAAAAGGTGATGTGATGATATATGTCCGGCTTAAAGCTCAGCGAAGAAAATTCGATGTCCTTTTTTGAGGGCACAAGAAACGGGTTTCCCATAGGCTTAGGTTATTTTGCAGTTTCTTTTTCTTTGGGGATAGCTGCACACAAAGCAGGGCTTTCACCCTTTCAGGCTTTTTTGTCCAGTCTTTTGTGCAGTGCGTCAGCAGGGCAGTATGCAGCATATACACTTATAGATGCCATGTCCTCCTATGCTCAGGTGGCTGTGATGACACTGATAGCAAATGCCAGATATATGCTTATGAGCTGTGCCATGAGCCAGAGGATGAGCCCAAAAACAGGGATTCTTCACCGGCTTGCCATGAGCTTTGCAATTACAGATGAGCTTTTTGCAATAAATATTTCCCGCCCCGGATACCTTGATCCCTATTACTGCTACGGAGCTGTGCTGACCTCCGTTCCCCTTTGGGCAATAGGCACGCTTTTTGGAGCAATAGCGGGAAATGTAATGCCCATAAGGCTTGTCAGCGCCCTTAGCGTGGCTCTTTACGGAATGTTTCTGGCTGTGATAATTCCGCCTGCAAAAAAGAGCAGAGTGATACTTTCGGTCATCCTTGTTTCCTTTGCCTCAAGCTTTATTTCAAGCTATGCGCCCATGCTTTCAGGAATTTCCTCCGGGACAAGAACAATTATTTTAACTGTCACAATTTCTGCTCTTGCAGCTTTATTCTTCCCTGTGAAAAATGAGCAAAAGGAGGAAAACACATAATGCAGCACAACATTTACATCTATATAGCAGTCATGTTTTTGGTCACATATGCCATAAGGGTAATTCCCACAACACTTATAAGAAAGCAGATAAAAAGCAGGTTTATACAAAGCTTTCTTTACTATGTGCCCTTTGTCACCTTAGCCGTAATGACCTTTCCTGCCATAATAGAATCTGCACAAAGCCCGATTTCAGGTCTTTTGGCACTTGCTGTGGGAATAATAGCTGCCTATTTTGATGCAGGGCTTTTAAAGGTTTCCATAGCCTGCTGCTCTGCGGTTTTCATATGGGAATTGTTTTTAAGCTTGCCTTAAATAAAAAAAGCCAAGGGCATTAGCATTGCCTTTGGCTTTTTTCATGAGGATTTTTGCTGTGATGGGAAAATGTCTGTCTAAGAATTTACATTAAACGGCTCAATATCAGTAAAGTTTTTCCATTCATACTTTACGCCCATATCCTCCATTATTTTTCTGCCCTCTGAAAACAGTCTGTTCAGCTCACTGCTCTCATAGAGAGAAATGTCAAAATCTTCGCGCCCTGCATCATCTAAAAAGCCCTTTGCACCCTTTGGGTCCTTCAATATGCTGTTGGCAGTTTCATAAATGTTTTCCCACTGAAAAGAAAAATAATCCCTTTGAATGGCTGTCATGGATGAAAGATATTCCCTTAGGCGCTCTGCGGCAACTCTCTCCTTTGAAAGCTCCAGCATATAAGAGGCGGATCTGAACATATGAAGCGAGCAGCCGGCAGTTCCGTAGGGTATGGTGTCTATGGCTGAAAGCTTGAGTGTGATATCATCATCGCTGTCAGAGGCCTTCATCCAAAGGCTTATATCGGTTTCTCTGTAATTTATTTCATCCTCCTTGGGCTTTGTCTCACTGCTGCTTTGCTCTAAAGAATCCTGAGAGGAGGATGTCAGCATGCCATCGGATGAGTCAGGCATATCCTTTTTGCTGTCAAAAAAGAACACAAAGGCCGATATCGCCAAAATTACTGCTGCTGCGATTATCCATATAATTGATTTTTTCATAATTGTTTTCCCTTCTTTTGATTATGCAATTTATATAAAATAATTCTGCTTTTCTAAAAGCTATTATAAACCCCAAAATGCCTTTTTTTATTTCACGGTTATAAATTTATTTTCGGAAACATTTTAACAAATTTCCTTGACAAAATTTAACCGGGTGTTATAATTATATTCGTTGATATAAAAGGCGTTGAGAAGATAAGTAGGCTTATCCTTTTCACCACAGAGAGGAGCGCATCAGGCTGCAAGCGTTCTGTGAAGGGATCTGACCGAATACCGATCTTTTAGCTGTCCCTTAATCGGGAACGGTGATTCCGTTATAATCAGTAAATGAGGTTCGGAGATTTTCCGATAAATCAGGGTGGAACCGCGGTAATTTATCGCCCCTGGCAGGTGCTGCTATGCTTGCCGGGGGCTTTTTGCATAATTCCTTCAGGCCGGCGTAGGAAAAATATGAATAAAGGAAAGGAAGTAGTTTTATGAAAATCACATTAAAGGACGGCTCCTTTAAGGAGTATGATAAGCCTGTTTCTGCCATAGAAGTTGCAAACGATATAAGCGCAGGTCTTGCAAGAAATGCCTGTCTTGCAGAAATTGACGGCAAGGAGGCAGATTTGAGAACAGTTATGGACAAAGACTGTACACTCAATATTTTAACCGCCAAGGATAAGGGCGGACTTTCTGCACTTCGCCACACAGCCTCCCATATTCTGGCTCAGGCTGTGAAGAGACTTTACCCTGACACAAAGCTTGCCATAGGACCTTCCATAGCAGATGGCTTTTATTACGATGTAGACCCCGCCGCACCGATTCTTTCTGAGGATCTTCCCAAGATAGAGGCGGAGATGAAAAAAATCATCAAGGAGGATTTATCCTTAGAGAGATTCACTCTTCCCAGAGATGAGGCCATTAAGTTCATGCAGGAAAGAGAAGAGCCCTATAAGGTGGAGCTTATAGAGGATCTTCCCGAGGGAGAGGAAATAAGCTTTTACAAGCAGGGCGAATTTACAGATCTTTGTGCAGGACCTCACCTTATGAGCACAAAGGGCGTGGGCAAGGCATTCAAGCTTATGAATTTGGCCGGCGCCTATTGGAGAGGCAGCGAAAAGAACAAAATGCTCACCAGAATTTATGCCACAGCCTTCTCCTCAAAGGAGGAGCTGGAGGCATATGTCACAATGATGGAGGAGGCTAAAAAGCGTGACCACAGAAAGCTGGGCAGGGAGCTGGGGCTTTTCATGCTCCACGATGCAGGCCCCGGATTCCCGTTTTTCCTCCCCAAGGGCATGGTTTTAAAAAATACTCTGCTGGATTATTGGAGAGAGATCCATAAAAAGGCAGGCTATGTGGAAATATCCACACCCATCATTCTGAACAGAAGCCTTTGGGAAACATCCGGACACTGGGACCACTATAAGGATAATATGTACACAACAATGGTGGACGAGCAGGACTTTGCCATAAAGCCAATGAACTGTCCCGGCGGTGTTCTGGTGTATGCCTCTGAGCCAAGAAGCTATCGCGATCTTCCCTTGCGGATGGGAGAATTGGGAGTTGTTCACCGCCACGAAAAATCCGGACAGCTCCACGGACTTATGAGGGTGAGATGCTTCACACAGGATGACGCCCACATATTTATGACACCTGAGCAGATAAAGGATGAAATAAAGGGAGTTGCACACCTCATCAATGAGGTTTACTCGCTGTTTGGCTTTAAATATCATGTGGAGCTTTCTACAAGACCTGAAAACAGCATGGGCTCCGATGAGGATTGGGAGATGGCAACAGACGGCCTTCGCTCTGCTTTAGATGAGCTGGGACTTGATTATGTTGTAAATGAGGGCGACGGCGCCTTCTACGGACCTAAGATTGACTTCCATCTGGAGGACTCCATCGGAAGAACATGGCAGTGCGGAACAATTCAGCTGGATTTCCAGCTCCCCCAGAGATTTGAGCTTGAATATACAGGTGCAGACGGAGAGAAGCACCGTCCCATCATGATTCATCGTGTGGCCTTTGGCTCCATTGAAAGATTTATAGGAATTCTCATTGAGCATTTTGCAGGTGCATTCCCCACATGGCTTGCCCCTGTTCAGGTTAGGGTGCTGCCCATATCCGAAAAGTATGCCTGCTATGCACACAGCGTGAAGAAGGCATTGGATGATGCAGGTATAAGATGCGAATTGGACAATCGTTCAGAAAAGATAGGATATAAGATTCGCGAAGCTCAGAACCAGAAGATACCCTATATGCTTATTGTAGGTCAGAAGGAAGAGGAGGAAAATAAGGTATCTGTTAGAAGCCGCTTTGCAGGTGACGAGGGTGCCGATGATATAAATTCCTTTATTGAAAGCATCAAAGAGGAAATCGCCTCTAAGACCATAAGGGAAGTAACTGTTGAGAAAAAAGAAGAAAACAAGTAGCCTTTAAATCAAAGCACTCAAGGATTTTACAATCTTTGAGTGCTTTTTCATCTTTTTTATATTACATAAATTGGAATTTTCCGCTTGCTCTATATCTTTTTAAGACAAAAGATATGTTATTTCGACTATAATATACAATAAATATATAGTTTTTTAATGTATTTTAATATATTGTAAAATAACTTTGAATGTGATAAAATAAAACACACTATTTTTTTTGGAAAATTTTTCTGATTTTTCAATATGATAAACTGGAGGTTTTGCAATGGATTCAAAAAAATTTATTAAATTGGGAGCTTTGCTGCTCATAATTTTTGCCGCACTTACAATAACAATATCAGTTGTCAACCTGACAAGTACTCTTGCAGAATTGAGCAACATGAACTCAGAGGATGCCGCATTGATAGATGCACAGCTCAGGCAGGAGGGAACAGACCTTGATTCTGCCCTTGTTGTAATCAAGGTTGTTGCCTATATCACATTGGCAGTCGGCTCAATTCTTTCTGTCATAAAAATTATAGTGGGCGTACTTATTTTGAAAAAAACAGAGCGCACACATAAATTC
>JAHHUC010000038.1 GCA_020024215.1 Oscillospiraceae bacterium
GCAGCGATAAACTTCCTGTTCCTCTTCGATGGATAAAACCGCAATTCCGTTTTTGCTTCCATAGCAGCAGCTTTTCAGAAAGGTTTTGACACCTTCTTGCCAACTGAGCTTTGGGTCATCCATCAGCTGCTGTGCATAGCGCAAAAGCTTTGGCTGCTGATACCGAAGGGCTTCTAATACCAGCTCTTCTTTGGATGAGAAAAAAGTGTAGAAAAAGGTCTTGGAGATGCCTACTTTTTTACACAGGACATCAATGCTGCTATGGGTCAAGCCTCGATCTAAAATACATTGGAGAACGGTGGTCAGCAGATCAGTCCGAACTTGTTCTTTCTCTTGTTCAGAATAGGCTTTTCGTGCCATCGTTTACTGCCACTCCCTAAATAAAATATAAAATAAGAAAATAGTATTTATATTATAAATTATTTGCTTATAAAATGCAACATAGTTTTTCCTGCCAAAATAAAATAACCGATTTTTAAAAATTTCTGCATCGCCGTTTATTTTTGCAAGGTGCATGGAATTTATCAATGTGAAAAGAGCAGTATCTTATAATTTTCTTTTTAGGCAGTGCAATTATTCAAAAGACTAAAGGCCTTATAATATTGAGCCTTAAAATTACGCAAAAAATCAGGAAATCCAAAAAAGATTTCCTGATTTTTTTGAGGAAAGAAGGTATCGTTACTTATTTTTTCGAGGGAACCACGGTATGCAGCGGTTCACCTTCAGGCAATAGTCCTCATATGGCTTGCCATAGCGCTCCTTCAGCCATTTTTCTTCTGTATTTTTCATCCACACAGTGATATCAAGCCAGAAAACAGGCATCAGTATAAGCAGCCAAAAATTTGAAAAAAGCATGGCTGCGCCGCTTAATGCAATAGCTATTGCAGAATAAACAGGATTTCTCACATAAGAATATATTCCTGTTGTCACCAGCTGATTTTCCAAAACTGCACGGTCTATTTTTGAAACCAGAACCGCCTGTACCCATATATAAACACCCAATGCTATCATAAGAAGCCCTGCCAGGATGAACGGCACACGCAGCACCTTCGCCCGACCTGAAGAAAGAAAGCCAAAATGATGCAACAGCACGCCTATCAAAAAGAAAAACAGCATGGATAACGCACAAAGGGGACCGACACCGAAAACAGGAAGATGCTTTTTTGACATTTTCTCACAACCTCCATTGGCAGAATTAAGTTAGTATCCTTTAACTTAAAGCTTAACATACCGGCTCTGCTTTTTCAAGCCCCTGCAAACCTGTCATGGCTTATAAAAAGCCATTAGAGGTATTTTTTTAAGATATCATACCAGTTTTTTCTTTTTGAAGATATGATAATAGATGATAAAGAAGCAGGCTGTCAATGCCCAGGACACAGGATAGCTTGATATCATCATCTTTATTGTCATGTTATGAGGCACAACAAAGAGTATCCATACTATTCTTACAGCGCAGGTTCCTATAAGCGTGAGAATCATAGGCTTGAATGTTTCACCTGTTCCCCTTATTGCACCTGAAAGCACCTCTCCGAAAACATAAATAAAATAAAGCGGAGACAGGAACCTCATCAGGCTGCCCATAAGAGGTATTATGCTATGATCCTCCTTGCTGATAAAAAGCCTGCCCAAGGGCTCGCTCCAAAAAAACAGCACAGAACTAAGCCCTATGACCACAAGCAGAGTTAAAAGCAAGCCTGTGCTGACACCCCTTTTCACCCTTTTTATCTGTCCTGCTCCATAATTCTGCGCACAAAAGGTGGATATGGCAGCTGCAAGAGAATCGGCACAAAGCCATATCATAAAATCCAGCTTGCCGCACAGTGCCCATGCGGCAATATTGTCTGTTCCGGTGCTGTTTATGCTAGATTGTATCATCATATTCGCTATGGGATAGAGCGAGGACTGCAGCCCCACCGGAATTCCCAGAGAAATTATTTTTTTGAGCCTTGAAATATCAAGGTGCAGCTTAGATATGCAAACCTTGCAGCAGCCTTCATTTTTAAGCAATGCAGCAGCTATTAAAGCTGCGCTTGAAAGCTGTGACATCACCGTGGCCAAAGCTGCCCCTGACACGCCCCATTTGAAAACACCCACAAACAGAAAATCTAAAAAGACGTTTACAGTTCCTGAAAACAGGAGTATTTTTAAAGGCAGCTTTGAATCTCCCACCGCCCTTAATATTCCTGCCCCCATATTGTAAACCATTGAAAAAACAAAGCCGCTGTAATAGATTCGCACATATGAAAGCGTAGCTTCAAAAATATTCTCAGGAACCATTACCCATCTTAAAAGATAAGGGGCCGATAAAACACCGACAGCTGAGAAAATCAGTCCTCCCAAAGCGGAAAAGACTATGGCTGTATGCACCATAGATGAAAGCTCCTGCTCCTGCTTTGCACCAAAGAACTGGGAAATTATAATTGTGGCGCCGGTTGAAAGACCAACCAGAAAATTTACAGGCAGCTTTAAAAGGCTGTAAACGGAATCAATGGCTGCCAAGCCTGCCTTTCCTGCATACTGCCCCACAATTACTGCGTCTGCTGTTGTGTAAAGCTGCTGAAACATACTTCCTGCCAATATGGGCAGAAAGAAAAAAACAAGCTGCTTTAAAATATTTCCTTTTGTAAGATCAATGTTACTTGTTTTGCTGTTCATCATGCCCTCCGATTCTGTTTATGCAGGTTTCGTTCTCCAATAGCTTTCTTGTGCAGTCATTTCTGCTTTCATATAGCTTTTCTGAGGGGAGCTTTTCCAATATTTTTCCATCCATCATAACAGCTGTGCTTTGGCAGAAATATCTTATTACCCTTATGTCATGAGAAATCATCAGCACAGCAAAGCCCCACAGCTCCTGAAGCCTTTTAAGCAGGCATAATATCTGCTTTTGCAATATCATGTCAAGGGCTGAAACAGCCTCATCACATATCAGCAGATCCGGCTCCACCACAAGAGCTCTGGCGATTGCCACCCTCTGGCACTGCCCTGTGCTAAGCTGCATGGGCCTGCGATCTTGCGCTTCATCATATATTCCAACCTCATAAAGATAGCGCCGCGCCTTTTTTTCCCGCTCTGATTTGCTCCCTATACCCATGTATTCAAGCGGCTCCTTTACAAGCTGCACTGCCGAGCGAGAGGGATTCAAGCTGGCGCGGGCATCCTGAAAAACTATTTGCAGGGAGCTGCAAAGCTGTCTGCGCTCCTTTTTCCCAAGGTGGGAAATTTCTCTTTCCTTATAATAGATATTTCCCTCATCAATGGCCTCAAGCCCTGTTATGCACTTTGCCAATGTGGATTTTCCGCAGCCGCTGAAGCCCAAAAGCCCCATTGTCTCACCCTTGTTAAGGCTCAGGCTCAGGCAATCAAGAGCCTTTTGCCTCTCCTTCTTTTTTTCATATGTTTTGCTTATATTTTCAATTTTAAGCAGAGTATCACTGATGAGCTTTTGTTTTCCCTCCCTGTTTAAGGAAAGATATCTTGCACATATCAGCTCCTTTGTATAATCGTTTTTGGGATTTAGAAGAACCTCCTGCGTCCTGCCCTCCTCCTTTAAGGAGCCGTTTTTCAAAACCATCACACGGTCGCTTATTTCATACGCTGCAGCTATGTCATGGGTTATCAGAATCAAGGACAGCTCAAACTGCTTCTGCACCTGCTTCAAAAGGCTTAAAACCTCATTTTGGCTCACGCTGTCAAGCGCCGAGGTAGGCTCATCGGCTATTATAATTTCAGGGTCAAGACAAAGCACAAGAGCTGTATATACCCTTTGGCACATTCCTCCGCTAAGCTCAAAGGGATAGCATTTAAGTATGTGCTCAGGATCTTTAAAATTAAGAAGCTTCAGGGTATTTATGCTCTTATTTTGGATTTGCTCCCTTGTTCCCATTTTGTGAAAAAGCATGGTTCTTCTAAAATGGCTGCCGATTGTTTCCACAGGATTTAAAGCAAGCCGGGAATCCTGATAGATCATGGCTATTCTTCTTCCTCTGTATTTCTGCCAGAAGATGGCTCTGTCACCAAGCTTTAAGGGCTTTTCGCCTTTAAGCCTGAGAGTTCCGCTTTCTATTGAAGCCGACAGGGGCAAAAGTCCCAAAAGGGCTTTGGCACAGGTGGACTTTCCGCTGCCGCTTTCACCTAACAAAGCAAGGATTTCCCCCTTTTTAAGCGAAAAGGAGAGATTTTTTAAGGCGTTTAGTCTCACGTTGTTTTTTGTGTATACAACATTCAGATTTTCAACCGTAAGCACAGCCTGCTCATTGTATTCTATTTTTGCCACCTCCTTAAAGCTCTGTTTTTTCATATGGATCCAGCATATCCCTAAGCCCCTCACCTATGAGATTCAGGGAAAGGACGGTGAGCACAATAAAAAGTGCCGGGCCAAACAAAATGTAAGGGTGCTGAAAAAAGTGCGACCTTGCATCCGAAAGCATGCTTCCCCATTCTGCTTGCGGCGGCTGTGCCCCCATGCCCAAAAAGGAGAGGGCAGAAATTGAAAGTATCAGCGTTCCCAGCTCAAATGTGGAAAGCACAAACACAGAGCTAAAGGTCTTTGGAAGCAGCTCGCAGAATATTATCCTCATTTGCGATGCCCCCAGCACCCTTGCTGCACACACGCTGGAATCGTTTTTTATCTTTATCACAATGCTTCTTGAAAGACGTGCAAAGGGAACCCACCAAACTGCAACAACCGCAAAAAGAAGCTTGTCCAAGCCGGAGCCCCAAAGCGCTGCAATGACCATTGCAAGCACCATAAAGGGAAAAGCCATAAGCACATCTATAAGCCTCATCAGCACAACATCAAATGCCGTCTGGCTGTAAAGCCCTGTCAGTATGCCCAAAAGAACACCTATTATCAAGGCCATAGCCAATGCCCCCAGCGAGGAAAACAAGGTCATCCTTCCGCCGTAGAGTGTGCGGCAGAATATATCCCTTCCAAAGCGATCTGTTCCAAAGAGATGTTCTCTTCCAAAGCTTTCAAGGCGCTCGTCGCTATTGACTTCATATGGGCCGTAATCGGTGAAAAGAGGTGCAAACACAATCAGCACCACAATGGTTAAAAGCAGCACCAGACCTGTGACTGTTTTAATTGAACACCTTTTTCTTTTCATGTGTACGCACCTCCCTTGCAGCTTTTAAGGATCTGCTCTCACTTCTTCTTACATGAGGATCAGCCAGCAAATATGCCGTTTCAACAATAAGGTTTATGACAATTATTGAGGCGACAGTGAGAAGTGTATAGCCCTGAATGGCAGGGTAATCATGTATGAGTATGCTGCTCATGGCATAATTCCCAAGACCGGGCCAGTTGAAAATGCTTTCTATGACAACAGAGCCGCCTATAAGATGTGCAAACGACATGGCAAGAGTGGTTATTATAGGCAGCAGGGCATTTCTGAAGGCGCCGTACACCACCATCCTTTTTGGAAGCCCGCAGGATTGTATTGCCGAAACATAAGGCTTTCCCAATTCAGACAGCATCTCCGAGCGCACCATGCGTATTATCTGCGGCGAGCCTATTATGCCTAAAACAATGGCAGGAAGCCACAGCCTGTGCAATTCTGCCCGGCTGCTTATATCGTACCAGTGAAGCTTTACCGAAAAAAGGAAAAGAGCTGCAAGTGAGATGACAAAGGCAGGAAGAGAGCCCAGCAAAACGCACAGAATCCTTATGAAGCCATCTTGAAATTTTCCCGCCTTTAAAGCGGAATAAAAGCCCGCCAAAAGCCCGATGACAGATTCGATGACAAGGGCTGTAAAGGAAAGCAGAAGTGTAGCCGGAATTCTTCTTCCCAATTCCTCTGTGATGGGTATTTTGGTTCTCATAGAATTTCCCAAATCAAAGCGCACCACTCTTTTGAGCCAGCGGACATATTGGATAAAAATATTTTCATCAAGGTCATACTGCTTTCTAAGCTCTGCCTTTCTTTCATTAAGCATATCCATATTCACCCCCATGTCCCCCGGGCCTAAGCCCAGGGCAAAATCAATGGGATCTCCGGGGGCAAACCTCATCAGTGCAAATATGGCAGCAGAAGAGAGCAGCAAGGTTATGAGCGCACTTCTTATGCGCCGAAAAATCATATTTCTTTTCATAGCTGTTTCACCAAAAGAAAAGACTGAAATCACATAATAATTTAAAGGCCTATCCTTAAATCTGCGTTCACCACATTTTCAAATTGGCGGAAATGGGGCACAAAGCCCTCCAGCTTGTTGCTCACAGCCGTTATCTGAGGACGGGGGCAAATATATATGGCAGGGGATTTTTCTGCAATATAAAGGGATAATTCCACACCGGCTTGGTGTCTGCTTTCGCTGTTTGGCGCCTCTGCCAGATTTTTAAGCAGCTCATCTACCTTCTCATCCTTATATTTTCCGTAATTTGCAGCGCCATCAGGAGCATATTGTGTCTTTAAAAGCCCCACCACATTTCCGTAGGCTCCCCAGCCCTCAACTGCTGCCTCCCAATCGCCGTTTTCATAGGCAGTTGACATGAGGGAATAATCTCCGTGCTTGACAGATGCGTTTACCCCCAGCTTTCTCCACTGTATCTGTATTGCCTCACCGAGCGCCTTGTCATTTCTGAATGTGCGTATAAGCATTTTAAGCTGTTTTCCGTCCTTATAGCGAAGCTGATCATCAGAAAGCTTCCAGCCTGCCTCATCCAAAAGCTTTTCTGCCTTTTGGGGGTCATAGCCGGTAAAAAAGGCGTTTTTAATGTCCTTGTAGGCAGGGTTTGAGCCAAGCCATGTGATCACAGGCTCACTTAAGCCCTCCATGCCCAGCATGATAAGCTCCTCCCTGTCAATTCCCCAAGCAAGAGCCTGGCGCACACGATAATCTGCCAAAGCCTCATTCTGGGTGTTGAGATAAATGGTCATGGTCTGCGCTCCGGGAACCATCACAATGTGAGATACATCCGATTCATCAATCTGCTTGCAGGATGCGCGGTCGATGTCCAGCACCACATGATACTGTCCGCTCATGGCAGCCATAACACGGGAATCGGAATCTCCTATCTGCTCATGGACTATGGTTTGTATCTGAGGCTTTTTGCCCCAATAATTCTCATTTTTTTCAAATGTCATACGCATGGCAGGCTCAAAGGAGGAGATCTTATACATACCTGTATAATCTGCCGAGTTTATGTCCTCGTAGCTGTATTCTGCAGATGTGTTGTGAATTACCAGCTGAGAATATGAAAGATTTTCTTTTATGTCGGTGTTGGGGCTTTTGGTCACAACCTTTATTGTATAGTCATCAATAACAGAAAATTCCATATCCGCAAGATATGGGCTTGCCTTCATATCCAATTCCTTTGAGCGCATAAGTGAGGATATGACAGCCTCTGCCGTAACCGGAGCCTTGCTCCAGAACACAGCCTCGGGCCTAAGCTCTATTTTCCATGTGTAATCGTCCAGCTGAACAGCCTGCTTGGCAAGCGAGGGCTTTATAATACCGTCGGCATCCACCTTGAAAAGAATTTCCGCCGCACCCATATTGAGAAGATAATCTGCTGCCGGGTAAACGGTGGGATCAACTCCGCAGGCTATTTCGCTTCCTGCTACAACCAGCTTTGTGTTGTCCTGCGAAGCCTTTTCCGACTTTAGTTCAGCAACAGACTTGCTTTCGTTTTCAGGCTTCTCTGAGCTATATTCCTTTGCGCTGCATGAAGCAAGCAAAGACAATGCCAATGCAAAGGCGCATAAGCGTGCCGCACCTGTTCTAATTTTCATTTTTTTCTCTCCTTTATAAATCTTTTTTTACCAATTAGTCTTAACTAACTTTTTCTTGACAAGTATATCACATGGCATATAATAAAAAAAGAGAATAATAGATATCAAAATTATTCCAAAAAGTAATAGATAAGGATATATAAAATGAATACAGAACAGCTTAAAACCTTTCTTACATTGGCAGAATCAAAAAATTTTTCCAGAACAGCAGAAAATCTCATTGTGTCACAATCGGCTGTCAGCAAGAGGATTTTGGAGCTTGAAAGAGAACTTAATCAAAAACTGTTTGTCAGGGGCCACGGCAATGTTTGCCTTACAAGCGCAGGTAAATCCTTCCTTGAATATGCAGAGCAGATAGTAAATATGGAAGAAAAAGCCCTTGTTCAGATAAAAAAGACCGCCAATTATTCTGACTATCTGATTTTAGGCTCGGCACATGCCTATTATGATATGCACCTTTGCAGACATATTTGCGAATTTGCCCATCTTTACCCGGATATTTCAGTGCGTGTTAAGGTAGGGCACACCAAGCTTATGTTCAACGAGCTTAAACGAGCCCTCATTGACATAGCCTTCACCCACCATCCGTTATACAGCCCCGATTACACCTGCCGTTTTTTATGTGAGGATGACATTGCCCTTGTGACCGATTGGAAAAATAAAGAATATGCGGAGGGAATATGCTATTCACAAATAAAAAATCTTCCGATTTTGGATACCAACTTTTTATATGAGCCTACAAGGCGCAGCCTTTTTATGGGACAGAGACAATTTCAGCTGGAATTTGATGTGGCATCCTGTGCCGTTCCTCTTCTCATAGGGGGAAGCTGGTACGCCCTGCTTGCCAAAAAGCAGGTAGCCTCTGAGCTTTCCTCTGAACTTTTAAGAGAAATCCCCATCTGTGACAAATCAATTCCCCCTGTGCAGCACTATCTCACCTATCGCAAAAACGCAGAAAATTTCAGCGTCGTATCAAAAATGCTCTCACTGCTGCTTTAGGCTTCTGCTTGACGCAGGGCTTGACAAAAAAAGAGCATTATTTCCAAAACAAGGCATATATAAATAGCTTTCTTTCATTCTATATGGTAAAATGTGATTATAAAAATCAAAAGCTGCAAAGGTGTGAGCTTTATGGAAATTTAGCAGTCAAGATGTGTCAGAGCTATATGCATCAGTATTAAGCCGGCTTTAAAACGGTGCTCTTTTCCAAAACAAAGACGTTTTGCATTAGATCCTGCCACCTGATAAAGAGGCAAGGGAGGTCGAAATTTATGCATAGCCAGAGCTGAGGCTTTGGATATATCTGATTTAAAGGCAAATCCCATATCTGCTTTTCAAATAAAAAATCGGAATATATAAAGGTGAGAAAAAGCTTATTTACAGGTAAAAAATCTGTTTTTTTCTTTATATCTTGAAGATATTCTTTCAGAAAAGCCTTTTTTAACTGTCTGACAGAAGGAAATTTCTTTTAATAACAAAAACAAATAAATTATGTGGAAAATATTGTTTATTATTAAAACAAAATATTTTTATTTTAAAATTCTTATTGAATGACTGCTGCTTTAATCTTATAATATAGAAGAATATATGCTTTTAAGCAGCAATGTGTGTCAGACTGCAATGATATTATGAGGAGATAGTATGATGGACAAATATGCACATATCACAGAAATGGAAAACATAATGGTTGAGCACAACGAAAACCTCAAGCAAATGAACAGGATCCTGGATTCCTTGGACACACAGCGTGAGGAATACAGAAAGCTGCTCACCTATTATTACAGCGAGCAAAGGGACTGGGATTTAGATGATGACATGAAGCATTTGATTCCTGAAAATGTCAACAGGGGTGTGCTGTCGGAGGACGGCATATACGATCTTATGGGAGAATATCGGGATACTGCCATAAGGATGCTGGAGATTGCAGTTCGCATGATAAAGGAATAAAAAAATAAGCTTTCATACTTTTTTGGGAATTTTTGTTTTTAATATTTTGCTTACATCAAGGGCTTTTTATAAATTTATGTTTTAAAAAATGTTGTTTATTCATTAAGCCCAAATAAGCATTATAGAAAGGAAAACGGATTTTTAAAAATAAACAGAGCCGGCTTTTTTAAGCTTGCATCGCCTTGACAGTGAATGAAAATCGGCAGCATTTTTCCCATGACAGCAAAATGCCGCTGTTAAAGTCCTCTTTTAAAAAGGCTGCTGCCTTAGGATGTACAGGCAAAAGAAAACGGTCGGCCTTATACTTTATGATTTAACAAAAGCTTCCTTAAATGGCCCTGAAGCTGTTTTATGACAGCAAAACAGTATAAAAAACAGCTTGGGCAAAAAGGACAGCCTTGGAATTTCTTGATTATTTCAAAAAAAGGCACAGCGATTATAAAATATGCATAGATGTATCCTTGGAAAATGCAGTCGCCCGCAAAATGCATAAGGATATAGGCTTTGAAAAAATTAAAGAAATCCAACATACCTTTTAATATGCACTTTAAAAAAATTAAGCCTATATAAAGCAAGCTGCAAATTAAAATGTGCAGCAGCTTAAAGTTTTTTCCAAGTGCATATAAACGCATATATAGGGCTTTATCAAAAATAAGCTTTTTTAAGTCTGACAGCACCTATCATAAAGCATTTGATAATATCAAAGCAGATAAATTTTGATATTGCATAAAATTTAAAATCCATGTTTTTCTATTTAGAGAATAAATAGCAGGGTGACAGGCAAACGCCTCAGCCCTGCTGTTTGCAATATAAGGCTTCTGACATTTATACATATATGTATAGGCTTTGGATGAGCCTGCTTTTTTTTATTTAAAGGCTGCACCTTGAAAAATACATCTTCCATATCTTATTAAGCTTATGACTTTATCAAATGTTAAAAGGCTTGGCATAATTTTATTGTGCTGCTGTCTGCAAATATGCCAGACATCTTACATTTTCCTTTTATATATTTTGACAGCTCTCTTTTTAATTTTGGGCATAAATCAGATACAGCGAGGCTAATATGAAATTTAAGTCCCACATATGGCCAAGAATGTCATATTTTACACTGTTTCTCATATGTAAAGTAAAAATTTTCCCAATTTACAGGCTTAAAGGGCAAAACTTGACACAGATTTTACAAATCCTGCATTTTGGATTTGACAAAAGGGTTATAAAATAAGCTTGTAACAGCAAAAAAGATATATAAAAAACGAAAGGAAAACAACATGAAGAAATTTTTATCATTACTTATGGGAACAATTATGGCAGCCTTTGCCATGACAGGCTGTCAGGAGCAGGGCGCCGCCTCCATTTCAACAGACGGCTCCACATCAATGCAGGAGGTAATCAACATTTTAGGTGAAGCCTATGTTGAAAACAACAAGGATGTAAAATTCACCTACAATCCCACAGGCTCCGGCGCCGGCATAACAGCCGTAAAGGAAGGCAGATGCGACATAGGCTTATCCAGCAGATCCCTCAAGGATGAGGAAAAGGCAGAAGGTCTTGAGGAAACAGTTCTTGCATATGACGGAATAGCAATCATCGTTCACCCTGAAAACCCTGTTTCAAATCTCACAGTAGAGCAGATTGCAAAGATTTATAAAGGAGAAATCACCAACTGGAAGGATGTCGGCGGCGAGGATAAGGAAATAGTTTCCATAGGCCGTGAGGCAGGCTCCGGCACACGTGACGGCTTTGAATCCATAACAGGCACAAAGGATTCATGTAAATATCGTCAGGAGCTCACATCCACAGGAGACGTTATAACAACTGTATCTCAGAACGCAAACGCCATAGGCTATGCCTCTGTTTCAGCCATCAAGGACACTGTAAAGCTTGTAAGTGTGGACAACGTATCTCCTTCTGAGGCAACAATCAAGGATGGAAGCTATAAGGTGCAAAGGCCCTTCATGCTGATTACAATGAAGGATAAGAAGCTGAGCGAAACAGCACAGAGCTTTTTAGATTATATAACATCCAGTGAGGTAAGCAAGCTTATTTCCTCTGCCGGGGTTGTTCCTGCTAACTAAGGACTTTGAGCAAAGGGCGGTATTCCCCTGGGGAATCCGCCCTTTTTGAGAGGTAATCAATGAAACAAAAACAAAATTTTTTGGAAAATGCCATACATATAATGTTCCTTATGATGGGACTTGTCACAGTGGGATTTGTCCTGCTCATAACCGTTTATCTTATAATTTCAGGCATACCTGCAATATCAAAAATAGGATTTTTTGAATTTATTTTCGGCAAAACCTGGAGCTCCACTCATGCAACCGATCCCCAGTTCGGCATACTCGCCTTTATTCTCACAAGCATTTACGGAACTGCCGGAGCTGTTGTCATCGGTGTGCCCATAGGCTTCTTTGCATCTGTGTACATTTCAAAAATCGCCTCCTTGAGGAAGAAAAATCTAATAACCTCTGCGGTCAGCCTTCTGGCAGGCATACCCTCTGTCATATACGGCCTTGTGGGAATGCTCGTACTTGTTCCTGCCATAAAAAACACCTTTGACATACCCGACGGCTCAGGGCTTCTTTCTGCCATAATTGTGCTGTCTGTTATGATACTGCCCTCTATAATAAAGGTGTCTGTAACCGCACTTGATGCTGTCCCGTCAGAATATGAGGACGGCTCTCTTGCATTAGGTGCAACACCAATAGAAACATATTTCAGAGTTTCCTGCCCGGCAGCCAGAAGCGGAATTGCAGCCTCTGTGGTTTTGGGCGTGGGAAGAGCAATAGGAGAGGCAACAGCCGTTGTAATGGTTTCGGGAAATTCACCCAATATGCCCGCATTGTTTCAAAGCGTAAGATTTCTTACAACAGCGGTATCCAGCGAAATGTCCTATGCAGGAGAGGGCCTTCAGAGACAGGCACTTTTTTCAATTGCATTGGTGCTGTTTCTGTTTATTATGCTTATAAACGCTCTTCTTAACTTCTTTATGAAGAAAAGCAAGGAGGAGTCATAAAAATGAACGGAGAAAAATTTCTGTCCCAAAGATATATCTACAACAAAACCATGAAATTTCTGATGGGCTTGTCAACTGCTGTAATTTCAGCTTTGGCACTGCTTTTTATAATTTATATACCGATGAAGGGAATACCCTTTATAAGCTGGGAATTTCTCAGCACAAAGCCCAGCTTTTTAAACGGAACCATAGGCATACTTCCGGATATTATGAATACACTTTACATAATTGCTGCCACACTGGCAATAGTTCTTCCCATAGGCGTGGGCGCAGCAGTTTATCTTACAGAATATGCCTCCAACAAAAAGCTGGTGGCCATTATAGAATATACATCAGAGGCACTTTCCGGAATACCCTCCATCATTTACGGCCTTGTGGGAATGGTGTTTTTCTGTGAATTTATGAAGCTTAAAACCTCTCTGCTTTCCGGAAGCCTCACCTTGGTAATAATGAATCTTCCCACAATAATGCGAACAGCTCAGGAAAGCCTCAAGACAGTTCCGCAAAGCTATCGCGAGGGCGCCTTCGGACTTGGTGCAGGCAAGTGGAGGGTTATAAGGACGGTTGTTCTGCCAAGCTGCATTGACGGAATAATAACAGGCTGCATCCTCTCGGTAGGACGCATTATGGGAGAGACAGCAGCCCTTCTTTACACCGCAGGCTTTGCCCATGAGCTTAATGGCTTTTTGGACGGAATGCTCTCCTCAGGCGCAACATTGACCGTCTCCCTTTATGTGTATGCAAAGGACAACGGAGAATTTGAGGTCGCATTTGCCATAGCAACCATCTTAATGGCGCTGACAGTTCTTATAAACCTGTCGGCATCAGCAGTTGAAAGCTTTTACAAAAAAAGGAGAAATCTATGAGCAGCATAATAAATACATCCGATCTTTGTCTGTGGTACGGTGAGCATAAAGCGCTCAACAGCATTACACTTGAAATTCCGGAAAATCAGATAACGGCCTTTATAGGGCCCTCCGGCTGCGGAAAATCCACATTCCTCAAAACTTTGAACAGGATGAATGAGCTTATTCCCAATGTGAGGACAGAAGGTCAGGTGCTTTACAATGGACAGGATATATTCAAGATGAATGTAAATCAGCTGAGGAAGGAAGTGGGCATGGTCTTTCAAAAGCCAAACCCCTTCCCTATGAGCATTTATGAGAATATAGCTTATGGGCCCAGAACACACGGGGTTAAAAATAAAACAAAGCTGGATGAAATAGTCGAGCAATCTTTAAAAAACGCAGCCATCTGGGACGAGGTAAAGGACAGACTCAAAAAAAATGCGCTGGGTCTTTCAGGAGGTCAGCAGCAGAGACTTTGCATTGCAAGGGCGCTGGCTGTCTGCCCGAAGGTGCTTTTGATGGATGAGCCTACATCCGCCCTTGACCCCATATCCACATCAAGAATTGAAGATCTTGTGCTGGAATTGAAGAAGGATTACACCATTGTAATGGTGACCCACAATATGCAGCAGGCAGTGAGAGTATCTGACAACACAGCCTTCTTCCTTTTGGGAGATCTTATAGAATATCAGAATACTGAGATGCTTTTTTCACACCCTAAAAACAAAAAAACCGAGGATTATATCACAGGGAGATTCGGATAATGAGAAACAGATTGGACGAGCAGCTTAATATGCTCAACAAAAAAATGATTGAGATGAGCGCTATATGTCAGACGCTTATCGCCAAGGCATATAAGGCCTTAGAAACAACCGATGTACAGCTTGCACACCAGGTTTCAGACAACAAGGCCGGAATTGAACAGTCGGAAAAGGAAATTGAAAACCTCTGCATAAAGCTTCTTCTTCAGCAGCAGCCGGTGGCAGGGGATCTGCGCCAGATATCCTCTGCGCTTAAAATGGTGACGGATATTGAGCGCATAGGAAATCAGGCAGAGGATATAGCGGAGATAATTCCCTTTCTCAAAGGTCACACATTGGATGATTGCAGCAAAATAAAGCAGATGGCAGATGCGACCATAAAAATGGTCAACGAAAGCATAAATGCATTTGTAAAAAAGGATGTAAATCTGGCAAACAGTGTGATAGAGCAAGATGACATAGTTGACAACTTCTTTTTGGAAATAAAGAGCCTGCTTATAAATCTTATAGCAGAAAATCCCAAAGAAGGAGAATTTGCACTTGATATTTTAATGATTTCCAAGTATTTTGAACGTATAGGAGATCATGCGGTCAATATTGCAGGCTGGGTAATCTACTCGGTCAATGGGGAGTACAAAGGAGATATGTAATGATTTGGTGTGTGGAAGATGATACCGGTACAAGAGAAATAGAATTGTACACTCTTGCCTCAACAGGCTTTAAGGCACAGGGCTTTGACAACGGAAATTCCTTTTGGAATGCGCTTCAAAATGAAATTCCCGATTTGGTAATTTTAGATGTTATGCTGCCCGGTATGGACGGAATAGAGCTTCTTAAAAAAATGAAGAGCTCCTCAATGTTCTGCTCCATACCTGTTATAATGGCAACCGCCAAGGGCACCGAATATGACAAGATTCAAAGCCTTGATCTGGGAGCCGACGACTATCTTGTAAAGCCCTTTGGGATGATGGAGATGGTTTCAAGGATAAAGGCGGTGCTTCGCCGCTGCAATGCAGCTGAAAAGGCTCATCTTCTAAAGTGCCGTGATCTTGTCGTAAACACAGATGAGCGCACCGTATGCATCAGCGAGCAGAGAATAAACCTGACCTACAAGGAATTTGAGCTTCTTAAAATGTTTATGTCCCACCCAAACATCGCTTTTACAAGAGAGCAGCTCTTTTCCGGCGTTTGGAACATGGATTATATGGGCGAAAGCCGCACTTTGGATATGCATATAAGGACCTTGCGAATGAAGCTGGGAGTTTACGGCAGCTGCATACAGACTGTAAGGAATATAGGATATCGCTGGGAGGCTCTTTATGACAGGTAAAATTTTCCGTTCAATTTTTATCGCTTCTGTTTCTGTTCTTTTGGTAACTCTTTTGATTATAACAGGCTGCCTGAGCAGCTATTTCAATATAATACAGCAAAGAGAATTGAGAGATGAATTGGAGATAGCCGCAAAAGCCACCGAGCAGCTGGGGCTTTCCTATCTCAATGAGCTTAAATCCAAACGCTATCGCCTGACATGGATAGACAGCGAAGGAAAAATAATCTATGACTCCGATGCCGACATTTCTCAGATGGAAAACCACATGGACAGAGAGGAGGTAAGAGAGGCTCTGCTTGGCGGCTTTGGCAGCAGCAGCCGCTATTCCTCAACGCTTACAGAAAAAACCCTCTATGAGGCTGTTGCGCTTAAAGATGGCTCTGTCCTCAGAATATCCATCGGTCAGGCCACCTCACTGGTGCTTGTTTTCGGCATGATTCAGCCCATAATAGTAATATTCTTTCTTGCGGCTGTTTTGTCCTTCATCCTAGCAACCCGAATGGCAAAAAATGTTGTGGAGCCGTTTAATCATCTGGATTTGGAGCATCCTATGGAAAACGACACCTATGAGGAGCTGTCCCCTCTGCTTCACCGAATCTACACTCTCCATAAGCAGATAGACAGTCAGATAAGGGAGCTGCAATGGAAAAAGGATGAATTTGAGCAGATAATTTCACAGATGCAGGAGGGGCTTATCCTTTTAGATGACAAGGACACCATTTTAAGCATAAATGCTGCGGCAAAAAAGATTTTTGACATAAAAAGCTGCTATATGGGCGCAGATTTTCTGACCATAGATCACAGCACCGAGCTGTCGGATGCTTTGAAAAATGCAAAGGCATCAGGTCACTGTGAAATAAGAATTAACCGCGGAAAAAAGGAATATCAGATAAACATAAGCCGTACAGAATCCAAAGACCATATTCTCGGCTCTGTGCTGCTTGCCTTTGACATCACAGATCAGGCAGATTCCGAGCGCATGAGGCAGGAATTTACAGCCAATGTTTCCCATGAGCTTAAAACGCCGCTGCAATCTATTATGGGAAGTGCAGAGCTTATTGAAAACGGCTTGATGAAGCCGGAGGATGCACCTAAATTTGCAAGGAGCATAAGGAGGGAATCCTCCAGACTTGTGGATCTTATAGATGATATCATACGCCTGTCGCAGCTTGATGAGGGCGCTTCGATGCCCTTTGAGCAGGTGGAGCTTTCAGATGTGGCACAGGAGGTATTCCTTATACTGCAAGACAGTGCCGAGCTTAAAGGCATAAGCTTTTCCCTTGTGGGAGGCGGAGCTGTTTGGGGTGTAAAAAGGCTGATTTTTGAAATGCTTTTCAACCTTTGCGACAATGCTGTCAAATACAATAAGGACAACGGCAGTGTAAATGTATCCATACAGCAGGAAAAGGACAAAACCATCCTCTCGGTTTCAGATACAGGCATAGGCATACCGGAGGATATGCAGTCACGGGTGTTCGAGCGCTTTTTCAGAGTGGACAAAAGTCATTCAAAGCAATCAGGCGGAACAGGTCTGGGGCTTTCCATAGTAAAGCATGTTGTCAAATATCACAACGGAAGCATACAGCTTGAAAGCACCGAGGGAAAGGGCACAACAATAACAGCAGTATTTCCCCTCTGATTTCAAAATAAAATTTTATACGAGGTGAAAATTTATTGACATATGAAAAAATAAAAAAGAATCCTGAGGTATGCGCTCTTCTCAAAAAGGGCAATGAAAATCTGGGGGTTTTAGGATATACAGATCATTCTATGGCACATTGTGCGCTTGTGGCAGAGAGAGCTGCATATATACTGAAGGTTTTGGAATATCCCGAGCATCAGCAGGAGCTGTCCAAAATAGCCGGCATAATGCACGATATAGGCAACGCCGTAAACCGCACACACCATGCGGAAATAGGTGCCATTTTTGCCAATTCCATCCTGAAGGAAACAGATATGTCCATCGAGGACAGGATAACTGTTGTTTCTGCCATAGGAAACCATGACGAATCCACAGGCGGAGCAAAGGACGCCGTATCTGCCGCACTTATTCTTGCTGACAAATCCGATGTAAGAAGAAACAGGGTACGCAGCAAGGAAAAGGATAAATTTGACATTCATGACCGTGTAAACTATGCTGTTGTAGGCTCAAGCTTAAAGGTGGATGCAAACGAGCGAAAAATATCCCTCAATCTCCAGATAGATCCCAATATGTGCTCCATGTATGAATATTTTGATATTTTTCTCGGGCGCATGATGATGTGCAGAGGTGCAGCAGAGGTTCTCAATGCCAAGTTCAGGCTTACAGTAAATGGGGGAAAGGTCTTATAAAAAAAGGAAAAATCCAACTTCCCTTATTTTTTAAAAATGCAGCTTAAGGCTCAGGTCGGCCTTTGCATATAAGAAAAATTTTATTTAATTAAGTTTATATTTTCTCTTTTTTATGATATAATGACTGAAAAATTATTAAAGAGAATTGCTATGAAAAATAAACCGGACTTTGCTGTTGCTTTTTCGCTTAAAATAAAAAATATTTCAAAATTAAAAATCAACACATTAAGGCAAAGATGTGGCTTCTTTATCTGCGCTCTTTTATGCCCTGTTTCATTCTGCTTAAGGCAGATGTGATACAGGGCTTTTTGTTTTTTCAGGCTGAATTTACAAGAAGCTGTCATAAATTTTGGATTGACTTTTTCCAATCAGATCAAAAAGGTACTCCACTTAAATCAAAGCAGGAAAAATATTTTAAGGACGGTGAAGCTGCATGACAGATTTCAGTGAGGAGCATAGCAGAAAATGGCTTGAATTGATGTCTGCCTATGAAAATTTCAGATTGAAAATCTTTAACTGGGCACATGAGACAGACAATGTAAAAAAGAAGGATCTGCTTTTGGAATTCGGCACTTGGGAAAACAGAGACATCCAAAGGCGGCTCTTGACAGCCGACCTTTTAAGAAGTACAGAAATGTGGGATGATAAGGCGATAGCCCTCATTTATAAGGAATTGACACAAGCAGCCTTGCAGGAGCAGGAGGAAATAGCTGCATATGCACGCATGGCACTTGCAAAGCTTAAATTTCAGCCGCAGCTTCCCTATATTGTCCGTGAGGTGTTTCGTATCTGCAAAATTGAAGAAAGCAAAGAACAGCCGGATTTTGATGTATTTCACAACGGCTGCTGCCTTTTATATGACCTGGGGAACGAGCAGCATTTTTCAAAATTCACCTCACAATACAGACAGCTTATCGAAAAGGCATACGGATTGAATGAGGATGATTTGGAGGATATGAGAAAAATGCTGCTGCAAAGCAAAAATAATTGAAGGAAGGGAAATTTAAAAATATGGATGCAATGTCATGTGAAATTATAAAATGGCCCAAGCGGGCTTATACGGCAGATTTAAAAGACGGAATACTTATACTGGATGGACAAAAGCAAATTGAAGTCCCAAAGCTCAACATGGAGATTATGGAGCATTTGGCTGAATATAAGCTGATTGGCTTTCATGCAAAGGGCTATCCTGTGACCGATGAATTGCTTATTCCTTTTGCCGGGCATAAAAGCATGGCAAACTTCGGTGTAGAGGACGGTGCGCTCACCGATGCCTGTTTCTCTGTTTTTTCCGATATGCCAAAGCTGCGCTATCTTCTGCTTGATGGAAATGCCATGATAAAAGGCAGCGGTTTATCCATATTGCAGAATAAAAAAATTGACCTTCTGACACTAAACCGCACCGGGCTAAATGACGAAGGACTTCTCAAAGCAGCGTCTATCAAAAAATTAACTCACATACAAATTGATGATACTGCTGTTACATATGAAGGCTTGCTGTCTATTGCAGACAACGGACGAATTGAGCCTGTTTCTCATAAGCAGTTTACCAAAGAAGAGATGGAAAGCTTCTCTCAGTTACAGAGAGAAAAAGCCAAAAAATCTGCTCTGTTGGATGAACAGTCAGCAGAAGAATGTCGCAGAGTGTTGTCTGCTTTCTTTGCCGAAATGACAGAATGGGAGCAGTACATGGAGCATGCCGGGTTTGAGGATGCCCAGGCTGTGCCCCGCCTGCTGGCGATCTGGGAAAAGTATGTGAGCGAAAAGCCCCGTTTGGGACACCGTCCTTTGGCTCTTTCTTATAGCTCCCCTGGAACTTACAGCCGGGAAAATTTTATTGACGCAGAGCAGATTACCAAAAATAAGCTATATATATACACTAAAACAGAAAAATTAGACTTTGAACACCGCTTTCTTATGAAGAAGGTAAATAATGAATGGAAAATCGATGCTGTGCATATGCGTCTTGACGGCTGGCAGCGTGTGGGATTGTGAAGTATCACATGGCATGGAAATATGAAACCTTTGGACCGGACGGTCAATGCAAGCTGTTCGGCGTAAACATCTTTGACTACAACTGGCAAACCACCGGAAGGCGGGTAAAAGTACAAGACCCTATCTATCACCAAGACCATACCTTCGAGGTCTGGCAGGTGGAGATCGACGGGCAGATCCGCCGCTTTGCCGCCGGAGAGTTCTCCAACTGTGTGTGGGGATTCTATCTTGAAAAGAACGGATGAGAGGAGCGTGACCCCATGAAGGCCAAAGCCGGAGAGGTCTATACAGTTTACAATAAATATCTTAAACGCTACACCGCCTGTCAGGTGGCCTATATTGCGCCGCCGGACTCGGTGAGCAAAGAGCCTTGGGCGGTGATCCTCTCTTTGGACTGGGTGGGTGATGCCCCTCTGACATTGGAGGAACTGCCCCATCTTCGCCCGCTGTACAAGGACTTCATGTACTGGTCCCGTGACCTTCATCTGCTGCGTGTACCGGTGGAGGTTCCGCCCCAGTATAAGCCGGTGGGCACACTTCCGCCCTTTGCCGATGAGCCTTGTAACTCCTACGGCGGCTGGGACAACGGCTACGAGGTGTACCGCCAGATCCGATGGCAGGAGATTCCGGAAAAGCGGCGAAGGGCCTTCAAGGAGGCCATGGACAGTGACGAGCAAACCGAGATCGGCGGTATCTTGGTAAAGGTCAGCAGTTCCCGAGTCATGGATAAGTATACGCCTTTTGATTCGGCTCTGGAACTGGCGGTGCTGCCCTGCCTTTCGGATATTATCTGTGAGCAATGGCACCCGGATCTGCTGGAGTTTTTGCGGGGAAATCCCTTCATCCATGAATTGACTTTGCTGAACCATGGCCAGAAGTCGCTTGACCTGCGGGGCACCAGCGTCGGAAAGCTGATGCTGGACATGACCGGCCTAGAGGAGCTATGGCTGGGTGAGGAAACGGAGCAGCTTTTGTTCCAG
>JAHHUC010000039.1 GCA_020024215.1 Oscillospiraceae bacterium
AAAATCAAAAAGTGAGTGTTTTCAAGGGTTTGCAGGCCCTCATATCCACTTTTTGCTTATTCCCACTCAATAGTAGCGGGGCCTTTAGGGCTTAAATCATAAAGCACGCGGCACACACCGGGAACTTCTGAGAGGATTCTGTCAGAAACTTTTTTAAGAACAGCATAGTCGATTTCGGGCACGGTTGCTGTCATGGCGTCAACTGTATTGACGGCTCGGATGATAACAGGCCAGTCGAATGCTCTTTTTCCGTCTCTTACACCGGTGGAGCGGAAGTCTGGAACAACTGTGAAATACTGCCAGATCTGTGTGGAAAGGCCTGCCTTAGAAATTTCATCGCGGAGTATGGCATCGGATTCACGAACTGCCTCCAAGCGGTCGCGGGTGATGGCGCCAAGGCAGCGAACACCCAATCCGGGGCCGGGGAAGGGCTGGCGGTAAACCATGGAGTAGGGAAGTCCCAAAGCATCTCCGACTGTGCGGACCTCATCCTTATAGAGGAACTTCAAAGGCTCCACAAGGCGAAATTGCATATCCTCGGGCAATCCGCCCACATTGTGGTGAGCTTTTACTCCGTCGCTTTCCAAAATGTCGGGGTATATTGTTCCCTGTGCAAGGAAGGAAACATCCTGCAGCTTGATGGCCTCTTCATCAAACACCTTTATAAATTCATTTCCTATGATCTTTCGCTTTCTTTCAGGCTCCTGCACACCCTCTAAAAGCTTGAGGAACCTTTCAGAGGCATCCACATATATAAGGTTTGCATCTAGCTGGTTGCGAAAAACTTCAACAACCTCTTCACTTTCGCCCTTGCGCATAAGGCCGTGATTTACATGAACACATATGAGCTGCTTTTTGATAGCCTTTATAAGAAGCGCAGCAACCACAGAGCTGTCAACACCTCCGGAAAGGGCAAGCAATACCTTTTCATCCTTGACGGTTTCACGGATTTGGGCAATCTGTTCTTCTATGAACCTGTCAGCAAGCTTTGGTGTGTTGATACGTTCCATAGATTCAGGACGTAAATTATTCATCAGTTTCCCTCCAATAAATATTATTTTGAAAACAGGGGATGTTTTCCTTTTGTTTCATTCGGTTTAGCACAAAGAAAATTTTAACAGCTTACAGTTGAGCTGTCAACATATTATGATATTAAGGCTATGCAGAAATCCTGCGCCGACAGGGCATAGCTCTGATTTTTAATCACTCAAGCTTCTAAACCCAATACATCTTTATAATGCCACTTTTAAAATAAAAAATCAATGCTTTATTTTACATTCGGGGCATTGAAATATTAAAAAAATATTAAATGTGTGAAGTAACCTGATATACAAGATAAATATAAATTTTCCGGATTTACAAAAATATAAACGTATATTGTTTTATTGCACAAATGACACAAAAACTTATTGACAATTAGGTAAAATTAGTGTTCAATATATGATGTAAATCTTACGCTTTTTTAGATATTCATATGAAAGAGCGATAAAAAGGAAACGAAGGTGATGAATTTGTCAAATGAAGCAATCAAAAGAATTGCTTGTTCCGAGGAAGAAGCAGAAAAGATGGTTTTAAAGGCTTCTCAAAGGGCAAAGGCAATAATTGCCGAAGCAGAGGAAAAAGCTGCTGCGAATTATGAAGCTGCTGTAAATGAGGCCTTGAGCAGATCAAAAGCGCTTTGTGAAAACGCAAGGTTAGAGGCAGCAAAGCAGTCAAACGAAGCTTTCCTTTTAGCAGACAAGGAGTGTGATCAGATTTTTGCTCAGACAAGAGACAGAATTGAAGGAGCGATAAATCTGGTTGTTGAAAGGGTTGTGAATGGCCTATGATAGTCAGGATGAGAAAGCTTATGGCCTTTTGCTCCAAGGATAACTACCGAGAGGTTCTTAAGGAGCTTACCGGCTTAGGCTGTGTTGAGCTTGAAAGTGCCCAAAGGGAGGTTATAAAGGAGTCAGGTGATCTTGTTTCCACCTGTTCGGTGGATACAGGCTCCAACGAGGCAAAGTCGGTTATTTCATCTGCTATCAGGAGTTTGGATAGGTATGCTCCCCACAAGGTATCTATGCTCGCTCCGAGGGACCCGTTGAAGGAAGGTCAGCTTTTTGATAAATCCCTTATGGAAAGGGGTCAGAAGGCTGCACAGAAGATAAAGGATCTTTCAGATAGTATTGATGAAAACAACGCACAAATTTTAAAGGCAGAAAACAAGATAGCATTTTTAAATCCATGGGAGGGCTTGGATGTTCCCTTAGAGGAGAATGAGACGAGATTTACCTTCTTTACAAAAGGGGTCATACCTTCTGAAGTGGATTTTGAAAATGTAAAAACGGAAATAAGCAAGGTGAGCACAGAGTGTGAAATAACACTTATTTCCACCGATAAGGAGCAGCACTATATAACGGCTCTGTGCTATAAAAAGAGCTGGGATGAGGTTCTAAACAAGCTTAAGGACTTCAGCTTTGCCCCGGTTTCCTTCCATGAATACACAGGTACGGCAAAAGAGAATATAGTCTCCTTGAAAAAGAGGATAAAATCTCTTAACGATGAAAACGAAGGTCTTATAAATGAAATAAAAAGCAGCTCCTCCATGCGAAAGGATATTTTTGCCGCCTATGATGCTTTTACTCAGGAGGCAAAGAGGGACGAGCTTTCCTCCTCCTTGGGAATGACCAAAAAGACTGTTATACTCACAGGCTGGGTTCCAAAGGAGAGGGAAAAGGATGTAGAGGCACTGTTTGAAAAGAAGGGCTGTGCGTGGGAATTTGCAGATCCTTCAGACGGGGACGATGTCCCTGTTACATATAAGACCAACAGATTTTCAGAATCCTTTGTCGGAATAACTGATATGTACGGAACACCTCCTTACAACAGTATAATAGACCCCAATCCTCTTATGAGTATTTTTTACTTTACCTTTTTCGGCTTTATGATGTGTGACGCCATGTACGGAATTTTGATATTTTTGGGCTCTTACATCTTCTTAAAGCTCAAAAGGCCCTCAGGAACCATGCAGGGAATGCTCAAAATGTTTATGTACTGCGGCATTTCCACATTTATAGCAGGAGCTCTCACAGGCGGCTGGTTTGCAGATTCTGTTTCCGCAGTATCTTTGTGGCTTACAGGAACAGCAGTATCCATACCTCCCATCTGGTTTGATCCTCTTAAAAATCCGATGATGATGCTGGCATTTTCTCTGGCTTTGGGAGCTGTCCAGCTTATAGCGGGAATGGCTCTTGCAGGCTGGAGAATGATAAAGCAGGGACATCCTATGGATGCAGTCTTTGATATAGGCTCATGGTGGGTGCTCTTTGCAGGCCTTGGAATTTTTGCAATGGGCATAAATTCAGGACTTTATGTTGCACTTCTTGGAGCGCTTCTGCTTCTTCTGACAGGCGGCAGAAAGAACAAGGGCTTGGGAAAGATAACAGGAGGTCTGGGCTCACTTTACAATATTACAAGCTATGTTTCGGATCTGCTGTCCTATTCCCGCATAATGGCGCTGGGCCTTTCCGGTGCGGTGGTAGGTCAGGTGGTAAACAAAATTGCCACAATGGCCCATGGCTTTATGGGAATACTGCTGTTTGTGCTTGTGTTTATTTTCGGACACATATTCAATATAGCGGTATCTCTGCTGGGCGCATATGTCCATTCCTCAAGATTGCAGTATATAGAATTCTACGGCAAGTTCTTTGATGACGGAGGCAGGGCTTTCAAGCCTCTTTCGAATAATACAAAATATGTTGAAATTATAAAGGAGTAAGTAATTATGAGCTTTTTATCATCTATTTTTTCAGGTTCCACATTTGCGCTTTTAGGTGCAGCTTTGGCTATCGGTCTTGCAGGAACAGGTTCTGCAAAGGGTGTAGGAATTGCCGGTGAGGCAGGCGCAGGAGTATTGTCCCAGACACCCGAAAACTTCGGACGTGTGCTCCTTCTTCAGGCGCTTCCCGGAACACAGGGCATCTACGGACTTCTGGTTGCATTCCTTATCATCTTTGCTGACGGCGTTATCCCCGGAACACTTCCCCTTATTCAGGGCGTAGGCTATTTCTGCTCTGCACTTCCCATCGCAATCGCAGGCTACTTCTCCGCCATTGCACAGGGAAGAGTTTCCGCAGCAGGCATGGGAATTGTTGCAACAAAGCCTGAGGAATCCATGAAGGGCGTTATTGCCGCAGGTCTTGTAGAGACATACGCAGTATTGGCACTTCTTATTTCTGTACTTATTTTCTTCAATGTGCCCAACATGGCAGCATAGGGAAAACAGATAAAACAGAATGAGGGTTTGTTATGAACGGTATTGAAAATATTGAAAAAAGAATACTTGATGAAGCCAATGCCAAGGCTGACGCAATCATAAAGGCATCAGAGCAGAAGGCAGAGGCCATAGCATCGGAGTATGAGGAAAAAATAAGAAAGGAAACCACCCTCATAAATGAAAAGAATGTTCTTCTGCTTCAGGATATCAAGATAAAGGCACGCCAGGCAGATGAAATGGAAAGAAGGAAGAAAATTTCCGGCAAGAAGCATGAGATAGTATCAGAGGTATTCCAAAAGGCCCAGCAGGCTATTATGGATATGGATGATGAAAAATATCTGGAGCTTTTAGTCAAGCTGTCTTCCGATTCCATGAAGGACAATTTGGGCGGAGAGCTTCTTTTCAATAAAGCCGACAGGGAAAAGTTCGGACAAAGGGTGGTTGACAGAATAAATCTTTCGGTTTTGTCCAACAAGGCAGATACTGCCAAAAAGGCAGCAGCAGCCGTGGTTGACAGCATTATGGAAGGTCAGCTTCCAAACGCCCAGAAGGTATCTTCTGATATCAAGAGCGGTTTTTCTCAGAAGCCGGTCACACTTTCTGATGAAACTGCCGATATAATAGGCGGAGTTGTTGTCAGACGCGGAAAAATAGAATTCAACTGTGACATAGGTGTTATAATCAGAATACTTTCTGATGAAATGGCATCTGAAGTGTATAACAGACTGTTCCCCAAAGGAGCGTGATTCATTTGAAGATAAAGGATACGGATTACCTGTATTTAAGCTCCAGAATAAAGGGAATACAGAAGGATATGCTGGGAATTGACGGCCTTAGAAAGCTTGCAGGCTGCAAAAATGATGAGGATGCCGCCAAAATTTTGGAGGAGGCAGGCTTTAAGGATTTTGTCCCGGGAGATCTTATGAGCCTTGAAAGCTGTATGGATGAAAAGCGAAGAGAGATGTTCACTCTGCTTTACACATACAGCCCCAGCAAGGAAATCATAGATGTTTTCAGATTGAAATATGATTATCACAACATTAAAAGTATTCTGAAGGCAAATGCAATGGGCGAGGATGCTTCCATATATCTTTCGGACGCCTCATCCATAGAGCCTGCCAGGCTTGAGGTCATAATAAGAGAGAAGCAGTATCATCTCCTTTCTCAGATAATGGGGGATGCGGTTGTTGAAAGTGCGGATATACTTTCAAGAACAGGCGATCCACAGCTTTCTGATATGATTCTTGACAAGGCTTACTATCTTGAAATGTCAGAAAAGGCAAAGCTGAGTGAATCGAAATTTTTGCTTGGCCTTGTGTCTCTTATGGCTGACCTTGCAAATTTAAAGCTTATAGTCAGGGCAAAAATAGCCGATAAAAGCTATGATTATCTCAAGAGAGCTTTGGTCTTAGGCGGTTCAATATCAATAAATGCAGGTATGGGTGAGATAACACCGGATTATTTAAAAAGCACCTTCGCAGGAGAAAATCTCCAAAAAGCAGCGGCAGAGGCTGCTGGAGCGCTGACAGGAGAAAGGCCTATGTCGCTTCTTGACAAGGAATGTGACAATGCGATTATAGATTATCTTAAATCCGCAAGGCTTGTCGCCTTCGGCGAGGCTCATGTAATAGCCTATATCATGGCTTTTGAAAACGAAATTGTGGCCATAAGACAGGTTATGCAGGGCAGAAATGCCAAAATGAGCGAGGAAGAAATCATGGAAAGGTTAAGGGAAAGCTATGTATAAGGCAGCGGTTATAGGCGACAGGGAAACAGTTTTAGGCTTTAGGGCATTAGGACTTACAACAGTTGCCGCAAATGGTGCTGAGGATGCCTCAAGGGCTCTTCATCAGCTTGCCAAAAATGACTGCGCCATAATTTATATAACCGAACAGCTGGCAATTAAAATTCCGGCAGAGATAGCAAAGTATGATGATGTTGCATCTGTTGCGGTTATTCCCATTCCCTCTAAGGACGGCTCTTTGGGCATGGGCTTAGCGGATGTCCACAGAGCTGTTGAGAAGGCAGTAGGCGCAGATATATTGAAATAGTAGAAGAAGATTCTTCTGCTTTGAGCAGAAAGGAAGATTATATTGATAAGCACTGGCAAAATCGTCAAGGTTGCAGGCCCGCTTGTCGTTGCTGACGGAATGAAGGACGCCAATATGTTTGACGTTGTAAGGGTAGGAAATCAGAAGCTGATAGGCGAGATAATTGAAATGAGAGGGGACAAGGCCTCAATTCAGGTTTATGAGGAGACAGCCGGAATTGCCCCCGGAGACAAGGTTGAATCAACAGGAGCACCTCTTTCTGTGGAGCTGGCTCCCGGACTTATCACAACCATATATGACGGAATACAAAGACCTCTTGAGGAAATTAAAAAGGTTGCAGGAGACACCATCACAAGAGGAATAGAGGTAGAGCCTGTAAACCACTCCAAAAAGTGGGAATTCAAGGCAGAGGCAAAGGTGGGCGACTATGTTGAAACCGGAGATGTTTTAGGAACAGTTCAGGAGACAATAGTGGTTGTCCACAAGATAATGGTACCCCCCGGCTTAAAGGGCAAGGTGGCAGAGATAAGGGAAGGCAGCTTCAATGTTTTGGAAACAGTTGCCGTCATTGAAAAGGAAGATGGTGAAAGGGCAGAGGTTGCAATGCTTCAAAGATGGCCTGTCCGTGTGGAAAGGCCCTATGCCCAGAAGCTTCCGCCTGATATCCCCATGATAACCGGCCAGAGAATAGTTGACACATTCTTCCCCATAGCCAAGGGCGGAACGGCAGCTATACCCGGACCTTTCGGAAGCGGAAAGACAGTTACACAGCATCAGCTTGCCAAGTGGAGCGATGTTGACATAGTTATCTACATAGGCTGCGGCGAGCGAGGCAATGAGATGACCGATGTTTTGAGGGAATTCCCTGAGCTTATCGACCCAAGGACAGGCGAGTCTCTCATGCAGAGAACGGTTCTTATTGCAAACACATCGGATATGCCTGTTGCCGCCCGTGAGGCATCCGTTTACACAGGCATCACAATTGCCGAATATTACAGAGATATGGGCTATGCGGTTGCTGTTATTGCAGATTCCACATCAAGATGGGCAGAGGCTTTAAGAGAAATGTCCGGCCGTCTTGAGGAGATGCCCGGTGAGGAAGGCTATCCCGCTTACCTTGCTTCAAGACTTGCCCAGTTCTATGAGAGAGCCGGAAGAGTTATCTGCAAGGGACAGGATAAAAGAGAGGGAGCGCTTTCTGCAATAGGAGCGGTATCTCCTCCCGGAGGAGATATTTCCGAGCCTGTTTCTCAGGCTACCTTGAGAATAGTAAAGGTGTTCTGGGGCTTGGATGCATCCTTGGCATACCGCCGTCACTTCCCGGCAATAAACTGGCTCAACTCCTACTCACTTTATTTAGACAGGCTTTCCGGTTGGTATAAGGAAAATATCAACAAGGAATTTATGAATCAGAGACATTCTGCCATGCAGCTTCTCCAGCAGGAAAGCGAGCTGGATGAAATTGTCAAGCTTGTGGGTGTGGATGCACTTTCTGCCTCTGACAGACTTATCATGGAAACAGCTCAGATGCTCCGTGAGGACTTTTTGCAGCAGAACGCCATGAGCGATACAGATTCCTACTGCTCACTGGATAAGCAGTTTGGCATGATGGGGCTTATCTTAAATTATAATGAGCTGGCCTCCTCTGCATTAAAGAGAGGAGCAGATATGAATAAGGTATTCTCCATTCCTGCCCGTGACAGAATAGGCAGAATGAAGGATGTGAGCCAGAAGGAATATAAGGAAGTATTTGCTTCCATTGCTTCTGAAATGAAGGCTCAGTTGACCGAATTATCCGGAGGTGAGGAATAATGATAAAGGAATATCGCACCATTGAAGAGGTGGCAGGTCCTCTTATGCTCATAAAGGGCGTTGAGGGTGTAGCCTATAACGAGCTGGGCGAAATCGAGCTGCAAAACGGCGAGACCAGAAGGTGCCGTGTTTTGGAGATAGATGGTTCAAATGCCTTGGTACAGCTTTTTGAATCCTCCGCAGGAATAAACCTTGCCGCTTCAAAGGTAAGATTTTTAGGACACAATATCGAGCTGGGTGTGTCTCCTGACATTTTAGGAAGAGTTTTTGACGGCATGGGCAGACCAATAGACGATGGCCCGGAAATAATTCCGGAAAAGAAGCTGGATATCAACGGAACACCTATGAACCCTGCTGCAAGAGACTATCCTAACGAGTTTATCCAGACAGGCATCTCTGCTATCGACGGACTTAACACGTTGGTAAGAGGACAGAAGCTGCCCATATTCTCCGGCTCCGGACTTCCTCATGCACAGCTGGCAGCTCAGATTGCCCGTCAGGCAAGGGTTTTGGGCAAGGATTCAAAGTTTGCGGTAGTTTTTGCCGCTGTGGGCATCACATTTGAAGAGGCGGATTTCTTTATCTCCGACTTTAAAAAGACAGGTGCCATCGAGAGAACAGTGCTCTTTATGAACCTTGCAAATGACCCTGCAATCGAAAGAATTGCGACACCTCGTATGGCGCTTACAGCCGCAGAATATCTGGCATTTGAGCTTGATATGCAGGTTCTTGTCATCATCACAGATATCACAAACTACTGTGAGGCCCTTCGTGAGGTATCCGCCGCAAGAAAAGAGGTCCCCGGAAGAAGAGGCTATCCCGGCTATCTTTACACCGACCTTGCAACAATGTATGAAAGAGCAGGAAGGCTTTTGGGCAAGGAAGGCTCCATCACTATGATACCCATTCTTTCAATGCCTGAGGATGACAAGACGCACCCCATTCCCGACCTTACAGGATATATTACAGAGGGGCAGATCATCATTTCAAGAGAGCTTTACAGAAAGGGACTTACACCTCCTATTGACGTTCTCCCCTCGCTTTCCAGATTGAAGGATAAGGGCGTAGGCGTAGGCAAAACAAGAGAGGACCATGCAAACACCATGAATCAGCTCTTTGCAGCCTATGCAAGAGGTAAGGATGCAAAGGAGCTTATGACCATCTTAGGTGAGGCTGCTCTTACAGATACAGACAAGCTTTATGCAAAGTTTGCCGATGAATTTGAAAAGAGATATGTTTCTCAGGGCTATGAAACCAACAGAAGCATTGAAGAAACATTGGATTTGGGCTGGGAGCTTCTTTCAATCCTCCCGGTAGGAGAATTAAAGAGAATCAAACCGGAATATATTGAAAAATACCTGCCCAAAAAGGATTAAGGGGGGTATCAAATGGAGAGACTTAATGTAAACCCCACCAGAATGGAGCTGACAAAGCTCAAAAAGCGGCTTGCTACTGCCACCAGAGGACATAAGCTTTTAAAGGATAAGCGCGATGAGCTTATGAAGCAGTTTCTTGAAACGGTCAGGCTTAATCTGGCGTTGAGAGAAAAGCTGGAAAAGGAGCTGCAGGAGGCGTACGGCGGTTTTTTTGCCTCCTCTGCGCTTATGAGCCCAAAGATGATGGGTCAGACTTTTCTTTACCCAAAGCAGGGTGTTTCCATTGGTCTAAGCTATAAAAACATAATGTCAGTCAATGTACCTGTCTATTCCATAGAGACAAAGACAGATAACAAGGGCGACATATATCCCTATGGCTTTGCCAATACGCCCTGTGAGCTGGATGACTCTGTAAAGAGACTTTCCGATGTTATGGATGATCTTCTGAGGCTTGCAGAGCTTGAAAAGACAGTAAAGCTGCTGGCTCAGGAAATCGAAAAGACAAGAAGAAGAGTCAATGCATTGGAGTATGTTATGATTCCCAGATTCCAGATCACCATAAAATATATAATGATGAAGCTGGATGAGAACGAAAGAGGCAATACCACAAGGCTTATGAAGGTCAAGGATATGGTGTTGACAGATACTCACAAGTATAAAGAATAAGGCCTTAAGGCGATAAAAAGGGTTCGTTTGTTGACGAGCCCTTTTGTTATGGCAAAATAGTCAGTGTGTGTTACAGCAGTTAAGAGCAAAGCAGCAAGCTTTTAAATAAAAGGGATACCAAAAAGGACAATGCGTCATAGAAAGAAGAAGCCCAATTTAGGATATAAAACCGCTAAATGTGGAAAAATATAGAAGAAATCTTAAAAATTGTCCTATTATTTACATAGATATTGCCGTTTATATCTTTTTATATATTGCCCGCACTTTTATTTAAAGAGTGATATATGTGCTGATGTCAGGAAAAAATGCTCAATTTATCACATATATTTTATATATGGGCATCTGTATGAAATTTTAAAAATTTTGCCCTTTAATTTTTCCTGCGGCATCACTTTTTATCTGTACTTAGCCTTTAAACAGACTTAAAGCAATGTTTATTCAGGTATAAGGCTATATTTAAACTTTCAAAACTTTTCTTTTTGCAGCTAAAAGTTAAACAGTAAATGCAGCTATGCCGTGAATTATATGTGGAATATTTGTATTTTTGCTTACTTTTTTTGTTTTTGCAGCGGCTAAAATATTGACAGGCATAAAATTTGGTAATAGAATATCAAATGAGTTATTGTAACCACATAAGCATATTCTGCTTTGTTAAAATAAATATAGGACGTTTAAAAGAGAGGTGCATGATATGCTCAGCTTGAAAAATGTAAGCTGGCGCGCTCCTGATGGGAGAGAAGTGCTTAAAAATATAAATTTGGATGTAGAGGACGGCAAGCTTGTTGTGATAACAGGGCCTAACGGCGGCGGAAAAACCACAATGGCAAAGGTCATTGCGGGAATTGAAAACTCATCAAGCGGGGAAATATTTTTAGATGGGGAAAATATCACAGCCTGTGATGTGACACAGAGGGCAAATAAGGGAATAAGCTTTGCCTTTCAGCAGCCGGTGAGGTTTAAGGGAATCACTGTAAGATCCCTTATGGAGATGGCAGCCGGAAGAAGTCTTGACAAGGAAAGCCTTTGCAGGATTTTATCCTCTGTGGGACTTTGTGCCAACAGCTATCTTCAAAGAGAAATAGACTCCACGCTTTCCGGCGGTGAGATCAAAAGAATAGAAATTGCATCTGTTTTGGCGCGTCACACAAAGCTTTCTATCTTTGACGAGCCGGAGGCAGGAATAGATCTTTGGAGCTTTAAAAATCTTATAGATGTATTCAATGACATACACAAAAATCTTGACGGCACACTGATAATAATATCTCATCAGGAGAGGATTTTGAGCATAGCAGATGAAATAGTGCTTGTTTCTGAGGGCACAGTCAAGGATAAGGGCCCCGGAAAGGAAATGCTGAGAAAAATGCTGGCAAGCCAAAGCGCACAGACTGCATGCTGCAGACAGGAGGAGCTTTTTGATGAATAGCATAAATTCAATAACCAATGAGCTTTTGGGCATTGTGTCTGATTGGAAGGGCTCCTTTAAGGGCGCCTTCAATATAAGGCAGGACGGGGAATGTGCAGGAAGATTTTCCTCCCCAAATATAAAGATAGAAACCAAAAAGGATCTTCCCGGAATTGATATAAGGGTTGCGCCCAACACAAAGGGAGAATATGTCTACATTCCTGCCTGTGTGACCAAGGGCGGAATAGATGATCTTGTCTACAACGATTTTTTCATAGGAGAGGGCTCTGATATTGTAATTGTTGCAGGCTGCGGGGTACACACTGAAAGCGATTCAGAGGCAAGGCACAACGGTGTACACAGATTTTTTATCGGGGAGAATGCCCGTGTGAGATATGAAGAAAAGCACATAGGCACAGGAAATGGCAGCGGTGATAAGGTGATAGATCCTGTCACTGATATATTTATGGAGAAAAATTCCTACCTTGAGATGGAAACCTCCCAGATAGGAGGGGTGAGCAGAAGCATCCGAAACACAAAGGCAAAGTGTGCCGAGGGTGCAAAGCTTGTGATAAAAGAGAGGATTTTGACAGAATTTGATCAGGTGGCTGAAACCAATTTCCAAGTTGAGCTCAACGGAGAAAATTCCGGTGCAGACATTATATCCCGCTCGGTAGCGAGAGACAATTCAAGGCAGAATTATGTTTCGACCATAATAGGAAATGCGCCCTGCACAGGCCATTCTGAATGTGATGCAATCATTGATAAAAACGCTTTGGTGGATGCAACTCCAAGACTTTTTGCAAGAAACAGCGATGCCTCGCTTATACATGAGGCTGCCATCGGAAAGATTGCAGGTGAACAGATTCTGAAGCTTCGCACTTTGGGGCTTACTGAAGAAGAGGCAGAAAATAAAATTGTGGAAGGCTTTCTGGCATAAAAATATGCAAAGGTCAAGGGAAAATCAGCGAATGAATTTTTGCCAAAGGGCAAAGAAAAATAAATAACAGGCTGTGACGCTGCTGCTCTTATATAAGTGCGGCAGCTGTTTTTTTGTTTAAAACTTGACAAAGAAGGAAATTTGTATTATAAATAGTCCTATATCGTACTAACCTTTCGGGATATTTCAGCTAAAAAATGTAAAAAGGCTGTTGAATTTTAAAATTTTAAGGAGGAACAAAGTAAAGGTATGGATAATAATGCACTTTCTAAAGAGTTTACCACATCATCACTTATAAAATTTGCGTTTCCAAACATTATAATGATGGTTTTCTTTTCCTTTTACACCATAGTGGATGGAATGTTTGTCTCCAATTTGGTGGGGACATTGGCACTTTCCAGCATAAATATGTCCTATCCTCTTATGAGCCTCCAGCTGGCTTTGGGTGTCATGTTTTCCACAGGAGGCAGCGCTGTAATTGCAAAAAAGCTGGGGGAGGGCAAGGAAAGGGAGGCACAGCAGGATTTTTCTCTCATTATTCTTACAGCAATTATAGTGGGAATAATTTTCGAGGCTGTCTGTCTGCCGTTTCTGCCTGATATATTAACATTTTTAGGAACCAGCCCCGCACAGATGTCACAGTGTATAGAATATACAAAGGTGCTTTTATATTTTTCTCCTGCCATGTTTTTGCAGACACTTTTCCAGATGTTTTTTGTCACAGCAGGAAAACCGGGCTTGGGGCTTTTGGTCACTGTGTCAGGCGGAGTTGCAAACATGATATTGGATTATATTTTTATGGGCCCCTTAAACCGGGGCTTATCAGGTGCAGCAGTGGCAACAGGCTTCAGCTACCTTATACCTGCTATGGTTGGAATGTTTTATTTTTCCTTTTCAAGAAAAGGCTCGCTTTTTATCGTGATGCCAAAGTCGGATTTAAAAATGCTGACTGTGACCTGTGTAAACGGTTTCAGCGAGATGGTGACAAATGCTGCAAATGCGGTCACAACCTTTCTTTTCAACATAATTTTTATGAAATTCTGGGGAGAGGACGGCGTTGCGGCAATATCAATAATAATGTATTTTCAGTTTGTTTTCAGCGCAACCTTTTTGGGCTTTTCCATGGGAACGGCCCCTGTAATAAGCTATAAATATGGTGCGGCAGAAAGAGTGCAGCTTAAAAAAATAGTGAGGTCCTGTCTTTTGTTCATAGTTGTATCATCCATTGCACTCTATGCTGTTTCAATAATAATGATAGGCCCAAGCCTTAAAATTTTTACAAGCCCCTCAGGCAGGGTGTTTTCCATAGCTATGGACGGATTTCCCATATTTGCGCTGTCATTTTTGTTTTTGGGTATAAACATATTTGCATCATCGCTTTTTACAGCCTTTTCAAACGGAATAGTTTCCGGAATAATTTCTCTTGCCAGAACCTTTATATTTCTTGTAGGAGCACTTCTTATACTTCCTTTAAAAATGGGTGAAGCAGGAATATGGTTGGCTGTTCCTGTGGCAGAATTATTGGGACTTTTGGTTTCCTTTTACTTTTTGATGAGAGGAAGAAAATACTATTGGTATTAAATAATATGATTAAAACTATTTGGACAATAAACAGAGCAAAAATTCAAAATAATCCGGGAAATTTTTAAATCAGATGGGATAAACTTTTGATTTAAAACGCCGCAGTCAAAAAAAGTACAGCAAAAAAGCTGTACTTTTTTTGATCAGATTTTTTCTCCCGGTATTACAGGAACAGCACCCTTTGGTATAGGGCAGGCATATCCTTTGTGCTTTTTGGTTATGGCTTCAAATTCTGCTTTTGCCATATCCAGAATTTTTGGATTTTCAAAAAGCTCAATAGCAGAGCCGGCCAATATCTTTCCTGCATTGATAAGCCCCTTGTGGGCGATGGAGGTTTTTCCGCAGGACACATTCTGCCAGGAATGTCCCGGGGAGGAGGAGACAAAGCAAACCGTGTTTATCTGGGCTGTGGGCACACACCAGCTGACATCTCCTACATCTGTTGAGCCCATGCTTTTTTTCATGGTGTAAAGGTAGGGAATCAAAAAGTTGTTTACAGGTGTTTCTCCGTGGCAGGATGCTCTGTCAACAAATTCATATATTTCCTCATTTTCGGCTGCAATGCCGTCAAAAAGAGCAGAATCCTTTGATTGGATTGTATCAAAAAGCTTTTTTGCATATTCCATTTCCTCCTGTGTGTAGGAGGGGAGCCCCACCTCATTGAAATTTTTAAAGAGAAGCTCCTCTAAAGTTTTGTTGGGGACAGTGTTGGCACATCCGTCGATAAATTTTTTCTCAACAGTGGTTTCGGTCATCATTGCAGCAGCCTCGGCTATTTTGTCAACTCTTTTTTGCAGCGTTTGAGCATCCTGTGTCCATGTGTCACGAACCATATAAAGCACCTGAGCATAAGGCTGCACCACATTGGGAGAAGCTCCTCCTGCATCTGTGATGGAATAATGTATTCTGGCAGAGCTTGGCATATGCTCTCTGAGAAATTGAACTCCTATATTCATAAGCTCCACAGCATCCAAGGCAGATCTGCCTTTTTCAGGGGCGGAAGAAGCGTGGGAGGCGATACCTGTAAATTTATATTCTGTCTGGATGCAGGTGTTGCAGGTTCCTGATACCACCTGATTTACAGTGGAAGGATGCCATGTCAAAGCTGCATCACACCATTTGAATATGCCGTCTCTTGCCATGAAGGCCTTTGTGGCAGCTCCCTCTTCACCGGGGCAGCCATAGAGATTTATGGTTCCAAAGCCTTCACCCTTTTGTTCAAGATATTTTTTTATGGCAAAGGCTGCTGCCATAGCTCCTGCTCCCAGAAGATTGTGTCCGCAGCCATGTCCGCTGCCATTGGTGCAAAGCTCCTTCTTTTCCGCTAAAGCTCCCTCTTGAGAAAGGCCTGAAAGCGCATCATATTCTGCCAAAATTCCGATGACCGGCTTTCCTGTGCCGTAGGATGCCTTAAATGCGGTTTTGATATTGCAAAATGGGTATTCAACCTGAAAGCCCTCTTGACGCAAAACCTCTGCCATAAGCTGTGATGACTTGAATTCTCTCAGGGAAAGCTCGGCAAATTCCCATATTTTATCTGACACATCTGTTATCACATCGGATTTTTCATCTATATACTGTAAAAATTCCTTCTTATCTAACATTTCCATCCCCCTTTATAAAAGATTTCTAATAAAGCACCTTGCCTAAAAATTCTTTGGTTCTCGGGTTTTGAGGATTTGCAAAAACCTCATCGGGAGTGCCCTTTTCAGCGATTATTCCACCGTCCATAAAGAATACCCTGTCGGAAATTTCTTTTGCAAAGCCCATTTCGTGGGTTACAATAACTGTTGTCATGCCTGTTTTTACCAATTCCTTTATAACATGAAGAACCTCTCCCACCATTTCCGGGTCAAGGGCTGAGGTGGGCTCATCAAACAGCATTACATCCGGCTCCATAGCAAGAGCTCTCACTATGGCAAGTCTCTGCTTCTGACCTCCTGAAAGCTTTGCAGGATAGTCATTTATTTTTTCCAAAAGCCCCACCTTGTTCAAAAGCTCCTTTGTTATATCATCCATTTGAGCTTTGTTCTTTTTCTTTAAAAGTATGGGAGCCATAGATACATTTTCCCCCACAGTCATATTTGGGAAAACATTGAAGTGCTGAAAAACCATTCCCATTTTCCGGCGGATAACATCTATATCTGCTTTTTTGTCTGTTATATCCATGCCCTCAAAATAAATATGGCCTGACGATGGGATTTCCAAAAGATTTAAACAGCGAAGAAAGGTGCTTTTTCCGCCTCCTGAGGGGCCTATAACCGAAACCACCTCACCTTTGTAAATGTTTTCGGACACACCCTTTAAAACCTCCAGCCTGCCAAAGGATTTGTGCAAATCCTCTACGCTTATAAGCAGATCATTTTTAAGCATCTGTTCCAAGCCTCCTCTCCAAAGCTGCTATAAATTTGGACATTGTAAATGTCAGAAGAAAATATATTATGCCAATTATTGTCAAAGGCTCCAGCACACGGAAGGTGATGGAATTTATTGTTTTGAACTGAGTCATAAGCTCTCCGCAGAAGAAGGTGGAGGCGAGGGAGGTTTCCTTTACAACCGCCACAAATTCATTGCAAAGTGCAGGCAGAATATTTTTTACCGCCTGAGGAAGAACCACCTTCATCATGGCCTGACGGCTGTTTAGTCCCAAGGAACGGGCAGCCTCCATCTGCCCGTTGTCAACCGCCTGAATACCTGCTCTTACAATTTCGCACACATAGGCAACAGAATTGACACAGCATGCCATAAGAACACAGGTGAACTCGCTTAAATTGAGGACGGGGAACCATTTGGGCATCATAAAATAGAAAAAATAAAGCTGGAGAAGTATAGGTGTTCCTCTTATAACCTCCACATATACTGAAGCTATTGCGCTTATGGGCCTGAATTTGCCTATGCCCCATGTGCTTCGCCTCATCATTGCCATCAAAGAGCCAAAGACAGTGCTGAAAATAACTGTCAGAAGCCCCATCCAGATTGTAAGACCAAGTCCCTTCAAGAAGAGGCCCCAATACTCACACCATATATCTGCCATTACCTTAAAAAATTCCATCAAATGTGCCTCCTAAAAGCGATGTGCTGAACCACCATGATTTTTATTGCTCTGTTTTTATGTTAAGCTTTTTTGCAAGGGCATTGGCATCATCCTTCCAGACTGTGAAAATATCGGATTCATTTACCTCTGCAATTATTTTGTTGATTTCATCAAGCAAGGCATCCTCGCCCTTTTTCATCGCTATTACATTTCCGTCGGATGTGTAGGGGAATTTATATTCTGCTATTGCGATTTGAGGGTTTGCTTCAATCAGATTTTTGCAGCTGTCAAGCGAGACGGCCATTGCATCCACTTTGTTGGATGTGAGCATAAGTATGCCGTCGGTTGTTGTTGCAACAGGCTTTAATTCAATGCTTTCAGGAAGATTTTTCTCTGCCAGAGTCTGCTGCAAGGATGCGTTCTGTGCGGCTATTTTCTTTCCTGCAAAGCTCTCTGCATCCTTGTAGAGTGAAGCCTTGTCCGCCAACACTATAAGCCCCTGGCCATCCTCCTCGCTGTTGTTGTAGTAATCGGAGAGATACATGGCTTTTTCGCGCTCAGGAGTTTTTGCAAAGCCTGAAATTCCAAGGTCTACCACATCTGACATAACAGCCTGCTGAATTGCCATAAATTCCATTGCCTTTATTTCCAGCTCAACTCCCAGCTTTTGGGCAATATATTTGGCAAGCTCAATATCAGCTCCCACATATTCCTTTTTGCCGGAGGAAACATCTTCAAATTCCATAGGGACAAAGTCAGGTGATGTACCCACAACAAGCTTTTTGGATTCCTTGATTTTTTCCAGCTTGTTTGAAGCGGCAATCTGCTGTGAAGAGGCTTTTGAAATCTGCTCATCATCGGTTTTTTCGGCTGCGCAGCCCATTAAAGCTGACATCACCATTATCACTGAGGACATTAGGGCTAAAATCTTTTTCATTTTCAAATCTCCTTTAATTTATGCGTTTTTTATGTATTATTTTGTGATGTTTGCAATTATAATGCATAATATTTCATTTGTAAAGCCTAATTTGCATAAAAAATGAATTTTCGTCAATGTTGATAAAATGAGTTTTCCAACCAAAACATAATTGGTATATTTTAACGCTTGTTTGCATAATTTTCTTGAATATATACACATAGAGGGATTATATACAGGCAATATTCAAATTCTTCGGTGTGCTGGCAGGCTTAAGTTTATTTTGTAAAGTGTGTTGTCCATGTGATATAATCTGAGTATGAGAATTGTAAGGAGTGAATTTTATGAGCAAACAGACTACCTTATGCTATATAGAAAGGGACAGCCATTATCTTATGCTTCACAGGATTAAAAAGCAGAACGACGAGAATGAGGGCAAATGGATAGGCGTGGGAGGAAAGTTTTTGGAGGGTGAAAGCCCTGAGGAATGTGTTTTAAGGGAGACAAGGGAGGAAACCGGCCTTACGCTTACAGATTACAGATACAGAGGTCTTGTGACCTTTGTTTACGATGCCCAAAGCTATATGTGCGAATATATGCATCTTTTTACAGCCACAGGCTTTGAGGGGAATTTGATTGATTGTGACGAAGGTGTTTTGCAGTGGCTCTCAAAGGAGGAGCTGTACAAGCTTCCCATGTGGGAGGGCGATAAAATTTTTCTCGACCTTTTGCAAAAGGATGAGCCATTTTTTTCCCTGAAGCTTGTTTATGATGATAAGGGCTTAAAGCAGGCAGATTTAAACGGCAGAAAAATAAGATAGCTTTGGGGGATAAAGTTTATGTACGGTAAATTTTTCGGCGTAGGCGTAGGCCCGGGAGATCCGGAGCTTATGACATTAAAGGCGGTAAGAATCATAGAAAATGCAGATGTAATAGCCTTTCCTCAAAAAAACAACGAGCAAAGTCAGGCGCTTAAAATAGCCGGGGCAGTCTGCAAAAATCTTGAAAAAAAGGAGCTTTTGCCCATATATATGCCGATGACAAAGGATGAAGCTCTGCTGAAAAAAAGCCATGCAGCGGCAGCTTCTGAAATTGAAGGCTGTCTTTTAAAGGGAAAAAGCGTCGCATTTCTGACCTTGGGTGACCCTTCAATTTATTCCACCTATATTTATATACATAAAAGAATTTTGAAGCTGGGCTATGAAGCAGAGATGATAAGCGGAATAACCTCGTTTTGTGCATCCGGTGCAAAGCTTAACATTTCCCTTGCAGAAAAGGACGAGCTGCTGCACATAGTTCCGGCTTCTTACAGCTTGAAAAAGCTTCCGGAGATTTTGGCGCTGCCGGGAAATAAAATTTTGATGAAATCCGGAAAAAAGCTGGCTGCGGTGCGAAAAGAAATTAAAAAAGCAGGCTTGTGTGCCAAAATGGTGGAAAACTGCGGTATGGAAAATGAGAGGATATATAACACATCAAAGGAAATTCCGGATACAGCCGGATATTATTCGCTTATTGTGGTTAAAGATAGCTTTTTACAGGAAGATTAAAAAATGTGCCGCTTTTAAAGGCTGTGAATATCAGAAATAAGAAAAGAGCATGAAAATGCTCCTTTTTTTATAAAAATATTGACTTTTAACTGTGTTACTATTATAATACAGTTGTAAAGTGTATTATAATAGTAATACACTAAGGGAGGTGAAGGTATGATAAGCTTTGAAGAATTTTCAATGAATGACAAAACCCCTATCTATGTGCAGATAGTCATGCACATAAAAAGGGGAATAGTTGCAAGGCTCATAGAAAATAATGATGAGCTTCCTTCCAGGAGAAACCTCTCCTCGCTATTGGGCGTAAATCCCAATACAGTGCAGAAGGCATACCGGATTTTGGAGGAGGAGAAGCTGATAGAATCCCGTCTGGGAGCTAAAAGCTATATGCTTTTGGATGATGAGAAAATCCAAAAAATCTCTGCCGAGCTTTTGGAAAGCGACGCTAAAAATATAGTGCTTTCCATGAAGCAGATGGGGATAAAAAAGGAACAGGCAATAGATTTGATATTAAGGTATTGGGAGTGATTTATTTGAAAAAGGATCTTACAGTTGTTTCTCTCTTTTTAAAAAGCGTGCTTTACAAATCCCTTTGGATAATTGCGGCAATGCTTCTTTGGGAAACAATAAGCTTTTATGTGGTGCTGCAAACCCCGGTTCTGTCACTGGAGTCTGCTGTGGAAAAAAGCTTTTTAAAGTATATATTTATGGGAGCTCTTGCTCTTATAGGTGCAAGAGTTTTTCTCAGCTTCAAAAGCATTGCCTTTGCCTATACCTGCCGTCTTATAATGTCTGAAAAAAAGCATATCTATTTTGCTCAGGCAGCATCGGCAGCCTTTATTTTTCTTATTTTA
>JAHHUC010000004.1 GCA_020024215.1 Oscillospiraceae bacterium
GGGGGCTTTGCCCCCAACCCCACAATTTTTCTAGAAAAATTGATTAAAGCTTAACATAAATGTGCTTTATCATTGCAAAATGTTAATTTCTGACATGCGCAGGCATTAAACTAATGCAGATATGAGCCTAAATTGTGCGAAATTAAGCTTTTTGCTAAGCTTTTTCTCGAAAAAGCGTGCTTTCTTTTAAGAAAGCGGAAGAAAGTGGGGGAAAGCGGAGAGATTGCAGGTGTTTATTCATTTCTGCCGCAGCACTTTTTATATTTAAGTCCGCTTCCGCAGGGGCAGGGGTCATTTCTGCCCACTTTTTTTCCGGTGGAAACAGGCTTTTTAGCTGAATCCGAAGTCGGTGAGTTGGTGCTTGTTTCCTTGGCAACAGGCGCTATTTTTATGGGCGGTGCGCCTATTCTCAGCCTTACAGTGAGAAGTCCCTTTACGGTGTCCTCCCTTATTGCCTCCACCATCGCCTCATACATCTCCGAGCCTTCAAGACGATATTCAACAACAGGGTCATGCTGACCATAGCTTCTTAAATAGATGCCGCGCCTTAACTGATCCATGTTGTCGATGTGATCCATCCAGTGGATGTCAACATTTCTCAAAAGAATCATGCGCTCGATGTTGCCGGTTAAGTCCTTGCCCCATTCCTCTGTCTTTTTGCTGTAAATTCCGATGGCCTTGTCGGTGAGCTCCTTTGTTATGCCCTCCTTGCCCAGCTTATCCAGCTCTCCTAGGGAGTATCTTAAATCCTCCTCTGTTGTCACATATCCCAAAAGGCTGCTTCTCAAGCCCTCCATATTCCAGTTTTCAGGCGGAGTATCGTCGGGGATATAGGAGGAAACAATATCCTTTATTACACCCTCAAACATCTTGAGAATTGTTTCATGCATATCCTCTTCATCCAGAACTGCCTGCCTTTGGGCATAGATGGTCTGGCGCTGAGTGGTCATTACATCGTCAAATTTAAGCACATTTTTTCTGATGGCGAAGTTCTGACCTTCAACCTTGCTCTGAGCTGATTCGATGGTTCCTGAAAGTATTCTTGCTTCTAAGGGCGTATCATCATCCACCTTGAGGGTGTTCATCATGGTCTGCATCCTCTCGCCGCCGAAGAGCCTCATGAGGTCATCCTCCAAAGAGAGGAAGAACCTTGTTTCACCCGGGTCGCCCTGTCTGCCGGAACGTCCTCTGAGCTGGTTGTCTATTCTTCTTGATTCGTGCCTTTCTGTTCCTATGATATAAAGTCCGCCGGCATCAATAACCTTTTGATGCTCCTCCTTTATTTCCTCCTTGGATTCCTTAAGGAATTTTTGATAAAGCTCTCTTGCCTCTAAAACCTCAGGGTCATCTGTCTGTGCATGGCCTATGGCTTCTTCAATAAGAGTGTCATAAATCCCTGCCTTCTTCATCTTTGCACGGGCTGAAAATTCGGGATTTCCGCCGAGCATGATGTCGGTTCCTCGTCCTGCCATGTTGGTGGCAATGGTGACAGCGCCGTATCTTCCTGCCTCAGCCACAATAAGGGCTTCTCTTTCGTGGTGCTTTGCATTCAGCACATTGTGCTCTATGCCCTTTCTTTGAAGCATTTTGGAAATCACTTCGCTCTTTTCAATAGAAACTGTTCCCACAAGGACAGGCTGTCCCTTTTTGTGGCATGCCTCTATTTGGTCGCACACGGCGTTCAGCTTGCCCTTGAGTGTCTTATATACCACATCGTCATAATCCTTCCTCAGAAGGGGCTTATTTGTGGGTACGACAATGACATCCAGCTTATATATCTCTCTGAATTCGTTTTCCTCTGTAAGAGCAGTACCTGTCATTCCCGAAAGCTTGTGATACATCCTGAAGAAGTTCTGGAATGTGATGGTGGCAAGGGTTTTGCTCTCGTTGGCTATCTTAACTCCTTCCTTGGCCTCTATGGCCTGATGAAGTCCCTCGTTGTATCTTCTGCCTATCATAAGTCTGCCGGTAAATTCATCGACGATGATAACCTCGCCGTCCTTTACTACATAGTCGGTATCCTTGACCATGATTCCGTGCGCCTTGATGGCCTGATTGATGTGGTGGGCAAGCGTGGTGTTTTCACCATCGGTCAGATTTTCGATGCCGAAATAGCTTTCTGCCTTCTTTATTCCGCTGGCTGTAAGTGTGCAGGTCCTTGCCTTTTCGTCAACGATGTAATCTCCCTCAATAGTCTCCTGCTCTTCTTTGTCATCAAGCTCTCTGACCTTTGTCATTTTGAGGGTTCTTACAAATCTGTCGGCCTTCTCATAAAGGTCGGATGCCTCGCTTCCTCTGCCTGAAATGATAAGCGGAGTTCTCGCCTCGTCTATAAGTATGGAATCCACCTCATCGACGATGGCAAAATTAAAGCCCCTTTGAACACAGGCGGATTTTTCCTGAGCCATGTTGTCACGCAGATAGTCGAAGCCAAATTCGTTGTTGGTTCCGTATGTGATGTCACAGGCATATGCCCTCTTCTTTTCAGAGGGGTCCATGCCGGCTATTACAAGGCCCACCGAAAGCCCTAAAAATCTGAATATCTTGCCCATAGTTTCAGAGTCGCGGGAGGCAAGATAGTCATTCACCGTCACAATGTGAACTCCCTTTCCCGAAAGGGCATTAAGATATGCAGGAAGTGTGGCAACCAGAGTTTTTCCCTCTCCGGTTTTCATCTCGGCAATTCTGCCCTGATGGAGAACAACTCCGCCTATCACCTGCACCCTGAAGGGACGCATATCCAAAACTCTCCAGGCCGCCTCACGGCAAACTGCAAATGCATCGGGGAGGATATCATCCTCTGTTTCGCCGTTTTTAAGTCTCTCCTTTAAAATGTCTGTCTGAGCTCTCAGCTGGCTGTCGCTCATTCCCTTATATTTGCTGTCCAAGGCATCCACCTTGTCCGCAAGGGGGTATATTCTTTTTAATTCTCTGTCGGAATAGCTTCCGAATATCTTTTCAAAAAGTCCCAAAACTACACCTCATCTTTATTTGGTTCATCCTTATTCGGTTCATCTTATCATTGTATATTGTAAATCCGTTTATGTCAAAGGAAAGTTGTCAAATTTAATGGAATATTTATCTTTTAATTCAAAATCAGGTATTTATCAAAGGCAAAACCCAATATACCATCGTATATAAGCCTTGCCCAGCCGTCTTTGAGGCCTAAAATTGTGACGTGGGAGCCGTTTGGCATGGATGTGAAAATTTTTGATTCAAGGTTTGGCAGATCCCTTAAATTGAGATTGTTATATTCTGTTTTCACCTTGGCAGAAACAGGTGCGGCAGGCTCTGCAAAGGGTATGGAAAAATATTCTGCCACAGATAGACCTATTTCCTTTGCAATAAGCGGAAGGTTCTCCTCTATCCATACAGCATCCTCTATGTTGTCATGATATGCAACCTCAATAAGTACGGCAGGGGTTCTTGTTCTGTCCACCTCTCCGAGGGAGGTTGTGGGAATGAGCTTTATGTTGTCCTTATCAGGATATATCTTTGCAAAATTCTTCTTCAACAGCTCTGCCATCTTAAAGCCCTTGGCGCTTTTGGGAAAATAGTATATCTCCACGCCCTGTCTTGTGCCCTCCTCCCCCTTTGGGGCTGCATTGGAATGAAGAGCCAAATGAAAATCATAAGCATTGCTGTTTGAATCCTCAATGTTTTCCCTTGCGGTCATTTCAGGGCTGTTCCTTTTAAAGGATATGCCGTTGGAATAAAGGTATGGCGTGAGGTAATCCGCCAGAAGATTCATAAAATATTCTTCGCTTTCTCTTGTAACATATTTGTTGAATTCCTGAGTGGACGGACTTAAATATATTTTTGGCAAGAAAATCATCCTTTCGCAAATTTCATTTTTACATATTATGAAAACGATTTGAAAAAGGTTATAAAAGCGTGGGCTGCACAATATATTTTACCGAGGTGTTATTTATGTTTTTAAGCTTTAATTTAAGAAAATCGGGAAAATATCTGATAGCCCTGTTATGCGCCCTTGTTGTGGGAACAGGAATTCTGGCAATTCCATTCAGGTCGGTGTCCGTCTTTAAGGGCGAAAAGGAAAAGCTGCCCTTTACAAAGGTTGACACAGAAGAAAAAAGGCAGCAGCTTTTAAGTGAGCTGGGCTGGCAGGTGAAGGAGGTCTATTCCAGCCAGAAGGTAATTATACCAAAGGAATTTGACGAAACCTATTTTAAATACAACGAGCTTCAGAAAAAGCAGGGGCTGAACCTTAAACCCCACAGGGGAAAAAAGGCAGATAAGTATACCTACATAATAGAAAATTATCCCAACGATTTGAAGGACGTAAGGCTCACCATGCTTATAAGAAAGGGCAAACTGATAGGCGCAGATGTCTGCTCTTTGGGAAGAGAGGGCTTCATGCACACGCTTTTTTATCCGCGCATAGAGGGAAGTCTTGAAAATTAGGGATGTTTATTGTATATTTTAAAAAAAGACCTCGGAGGAAATAAAATGTCCCAAGTAAGACTTGATATGCTGATTTCAAAGGCCCTTAATGTTTCAAGAAAGGATGCCAAGGGCCTTATAGCAAAGGGAAGAATAGCAATAGATAAAGAAATTATCAAAAGGCCGGATGCAAAGGTTGATGACGGCTGTGAAATTAGCTTTGACAGCAAAAGCTTCTTTTATCAAAAATTTCTTTATATTTTGCAGAACAAGCCTCTGGGAATTATTTCCTCCACTGACGGATATGACGGGAAAACAGTGCTGGACATACTTCCTGAGCAGTTGAAGAGAAACGGGCTTTTTCCTGCCGGCAGATTGGATAAATATTCTTGTGGAATGATGATAATTACAGATGACGGAAAATTTGCCCACAGCATGCTCTCCCCCTCCTGCCATGTGGAAAAGGAGTATTATGTAAAAACTGCAGAGGATGTAATATCAGAGAAAATGGCAGAGGAATTTTCAAAGGGGGTTTATCTGGGAGAGGGACAATATTCCTCCCCGGCACAGATGAGGATTATTGACAGCCGCTGCGCCTATATAACCATACACGAGGGCATTTATCATCAGGTGAGAAGGATGATAAAAGCTATGGGCGGTACGGTTATAGCTTTAAAAAGAGTGAGGATAGGAGATCTTGCGCTTGATGAAAATTTAAAGGAGGGTGAAAGCCGGCTTTTGACAGAAAATGAAAAGGAAGCCCTCCTGAAAAGGAAAATCTGAGCCTTTTTGCCTGCACTTTAAAATTTTTTAAGCCATAAGACAGTTTTCTTTGGAATTTTCATTATTTTCGTGTTAAAATAGCTTTTGCAAAACAGACTGGGTATAAAAAGGGCTGCTGACAGCCTTTAAAGCTTTTTCTTTTCAATAAGCTCAATAAATTTCAATGCCGCTATCGGCGGAGGGCAGTCGGCAAGATGGGCAACGCAAACCTGTCTTTTTGGTATGGCAGGTGTTTTGAGCTTAAAAAGTCCCTCCATAGAGCAAAATTCCTTTGTGACAGACGCAATTCCAAGTCCTGCCCTTGCAAAGGATACCAAAAGATCATGGGAGCCCAATTCTATATCCGGCTTCAGGCTTATTCCCTTTGATTTGAAAAATTCGTTGACATACAGCCTGCCGGTGGAGCTTGTTTCAAGCATGAGAAGAGGAAGCGCCGAAAGCTCTTTGAAGCTTATCTCCCTGTTTTGAAGCTCTTTGAAATGGTTTTTGGAGGCAACAAATATATCGTGGGCATCAAAGCATTTTTTGTAGACAAGCTCTGCATCTGAAAGGCGCGAGCTGACAAAGCCTATATCCACACGGCCCTCCTTCAAAAGCTTCGCCACATTCAAGGAAGTGCGGTTTATGACCTCTATCCTTATCTGTGGGGAAAGATGATGGAAAATTTCCAGATAGGGCAGAAGATAGTGCTTTGAAATGGTGTCTCCGGCGGCTATTATAAGCCTGCCGGATTCTAAGGAGGACATCTTTTTCACCTCCCTTTCACCCTCTGCTATCTTGTCAATGGCAGGGCGTATGTGATTTAACAGCACCTCCCCCTCATGTGTAAGTGTGATTCCCTTGGCTCCCCTTGTAAAAAGCGTCACGCCCAATTCCGCCTCCAGCTTTTTGATTCCCTGGCTGACAGCCGATTGGGTTATAAAAAGCTCTCTGGCAGCCTTGGAAAAGCTTTTATTCAATGCCACACTGTAAAAAAGACTGTAAAGATCCAGCTTGGTCATGTTTTCACCTCATTTTATATTAGCAGAACTAATGACAAGTGTAAGAAATAATAATTTTACTTATCGCAAATTTATAGTACAATATATTTAGAAATGTGTAAAGGGGTTTTTTGTTATGTCAAGAGCAGTAGGAACCGTTGTAAGAGGAGTGAGAGCTCCCATCATAAGGCAGGGAGACGACCTTGCAAGGATTATTGTGGAAAGCGTGATGGCAGCAGCTAAGGAGAGCGGCACGCCCTTTGGCAGAAAGGATGTTATTTCTGTCACAGAGGCTGTTGTGGCAAGAAGCCAGGGAAATTATGCCTCCTGTGATGATATAGCAGAGGATATAAGAAAAAAATTCCCCTTGGGCCATGTGGGAATTGTTTTCCCCATCATGTCAAGGAACAGGTTTGCCATGTGCCTTAAGGGAATTGCAAGGGGCAGCAAAAAGCTGACAGTTATGCTCTCTTACCCCTGCGATGAGGTCGGAAATCACCTTATAGACATGGAAAAGCTGGATGAATGCTGCATCAATCCTTGGACTGATGTGCTTTCTGAGGAAAGTTACAGACAGCACTTCGGCAGCACCATGCACACCTTTACAGGAGTTGACTATGTGGCATATTACCGCTCAATTATAGAGGCAGAGGGGGCAGAGGCAGAATTTATTTTTGCCAACAAGGCCTTTGAAATTTTAAACTATACAAAGGATGTGCTCTGCTGTGACATCCACACAAGGCAAAGAACAAAGAAGCTTATAAAGGAAAAGGGCGGAAATGTTGTTTTAGGCCTTGATGACATTCTCACAACACCCGGCAAGATGGGCGGCTATAACAAGGATTACGGCCTTTTAGGCTCCAACAAGGCAACCGAGGAGACAGTTAAGCTTTTCCCCAGAGACTGCGGCGAATTTGTTTTAAGGGTTCAGAAAATGTTTGAGGAAAAGGCAGGCTGTCACATGGAGGTAATGATTTACGGCGACGGCGCCTTCAAGGACCCTGTGGGCAAGATTTGGGAGCTGGCTGACCCTGTTGTTTCCCCCGGCTATACCGACGGTCTGGTGGGACTTCCCAACGAGGTAAAGCTCAAGTATCTTGCAGACAACGACTTTGCAGACCTTGAGGGAGAGCAATTGAGAGAGGCAATAGTAAAGCACATCAAGGAAAAGGATGCAGACCTTAAGGGCTCGATGGATTCTCAGGGAACAACACCCAGAAGGATAACCGACCTTTTAGGCTCCCTTTCAGACCTCACGTCAGGAAGCGGAGACAAGGGAACACCTATCATCTGGATTCAGAACTATTTTGACAACTACGCAGATTGATAAAATGAAAAGGGCTCTCTTTGCAGCGAGGGCCTTTTTTGTATACACAACAGCAAATCTGTGATATACTCGTTTTAAGCTCAGCTTAAGATATATCCTGAGCTGTATTGTACTTAAAAAAATAAGAATGGAGATAATTTATATGATAGTTACAACTACCAACACAATTGAAGGAAGAAAAATAGTTGAGTACAGAGGCATAGTTTTCGGTGAGGTGATAACCGGAATAAATATGTTTAAGGATATGGGGGCAGGTCTTAGAAACATCTTCGGCGGAAGAAGCCAGGGCTATGAGGATGAGCTTTCTCAGGCCAGAAGCAACGCTTTGAGAGAGCTTCAGGAAAGAGCAGCAGCGCAAGGTGCCAATGCAGTTGTAGGTGTGGATGTGGACTATGAGATCTTAGGTGCAGATAACGGAATGCTTATGGTCAGCGCCTCCGGAACAGCAGTAGTTGTTCAGTAGTATAGCTTTTATATATGCAGAAAGTGTAGGGCATATAAATAAAATACTAAACTGATAGTATATTTATTTTAAGCTTATACTCAATATATTACCAAAATGAATATTTTTGAATTTAACATATAGATGATAAAGGAAAATATGAAACGACCTTTGTCGTGTGGAATGATGACGGCACAGACCTTTGGCATTTTAATGAAATTTCTTCTGATGATGACACAGGACGAGAGTTTTTATTAGGATATATCCACACCCACCAAAGTCTTTGAAAAAATGGACAGTGAAGCATCACGAGGCTTTACCGGATGGCAATATTGTTTCATCAATATATGATGGAAAGCCCATTACCGAAGAAATGATAAGCGCTCTGAATCCTGAGAGAAATGCAAAAGAGGCACTTAAAGAGATTTTAAGGCTTGATTAAAGTGCCTTTTTGGATATTAAGCTTATAAAAAAGAAAATAAAAAATATGCTCCCTCTTAAAAGACAGCAGCAATGTCTGTCACAGAGGGAGCAGTTTTATTTTATGAAAAACAAGTAGAAAATTATAAAAAAGTACCTCAGCTTTAAGAGATGCCGAGGTACTTAACATTTATTTACTTTTCAGAAAGGATCTTTGCGCCGTCGCCTTCAACTTCAACTTCAAATTCCTTGCCGTTTAGTGTAACAATATACTTCATAAAAAATCCTCCTTTAGAAAATCTGCCTAATGCTCTTAAACCTTAAAGCGGCAGGCTCGGTATTTAATTTGTCGGCAACAATAGCCATAACCATAGCGGCATCTCTCAAGGTTGTGTTTTCCAAAATCACCTCGCCGGGCTTAGCCGGCATAGGGGGAAGCTTTTTAACCGGTTTTACATAGGGCACTCTGGGAAGATCCAGCATTTTATAGGGACTTTCAGGAAAGACTGCGCCCATGCTTCTTGCAATAGCCATAATCTTAAAACCTCCTGTCACTAAGCCTTGCGGATGGAATATTTTACAGTTGTTCCCTGCTCCTTAGGAGCTGAGGAGGGATTTTCTCTCAGCTTGAAGAAGTTTTCAGCCTGCTGCGGGAATGCGATGAATGAGAGAACATCCTCATCGCTCTTTGCCTTTTTGCCCAATTCTTCCTTTGTCTTTTGGAACATAGGCTCCAATGTGTCGGCAAATCTGCCCTTTTTAGGCTCCTCGCCCTTTAATACAAGCTTTATAAGCTCCTGGCTGACCTCTCCGGGAGCCTGACCATATTCTCCCCTTACATAGGCCTTTACCTCGTTGGTTATCATCTTATATCTGCCTGCCAAAACATTCATAACAGCCTGAACTCCTGTTATCTGGCTGGTGGGTGTAACAAGCGGAGGATATCCTAAGTCTGCTCTTACCCTTGGAATTTCAGCCAAAGCCTCGTCGAACTTATCCATGGCGTTCTGAGCTTTAAGCTGCGCAATAAGGTTGGAGAGCATGCCGCCGGGAACCTGATAAATGAGGGCATCTGTCTTTGTGCCCATTACATAAGGATCTAAAAGTCCGGATTTTATTGCTGTATCCTGAACCTTCTTGAAGTTGTCATTTGCCCTCTTTGCCATCTTGTCATCAAAGCTTACCTCATAGCCTAATTGGCGCAGAGAGTAGACAATGGATTCGGTGGGATACTGGCTTGTTCCGCCTGAGAGGGAGGAAAGAGCCGTGTCAATTACATCAGCCCCGGCCTCAACAGATTTAAGAAGTGTGAAGGGAGCAAGACCGGTGGTGCAGTGTGTGTGTACCTGAACAGGCAGCTTAACCTCATCCTTTAATGCCTTTACAAGGTCAAAGGCCTCCTTAGGGCCCATAATTCCTGCCATGTCCTTTATGCAGATGGAATCGGCGCCGAATTCCCTAAGTGTTTTTCCCAATTCCACAAATTTCTCCAGAGTGTGAACAGGGCTTTGGGTAAAGCATATGGAGCCCTGAGCGTGTCCGCCGTATTTCTTTACAGCTTCCATAGCCACTTTAAGGTTTCTCGGGTCATTAAGTGCGTCAAAAACCCTTACAATGTCAATGCCGTTTTTTATGGAACATTCCACAAACTTGTCAATTACATCGTCAGAATAGGGGCGATAGCCCAAAAGGTTCTGACCTCTGAAAAGCATCTGAAGCTTTGTTTTAGGGCATGCCTCTTTTATTTTTCTCAGCCTTTCCCAGGGGTCCTCATTGAGATAGCGCAGGCAGGAATCAAAGGTTGCACCTCCCCAGCACTCCAAGGAGTGATAGCCCACATTGTCCAAATCCTTCAAGGATTTTTCAAAATCAGAGAAGGGCATTCTTGTTGCAATCTGTGACTGCTGCGCATCGCGCAGTATGGTTTCGGTAATTCCAATCTTTGTCATTTCCATTCTCCTTACAAAAAATTTGATATCGCCTTATTTACACATTAAAATTAACATATATTGTCGGATTTTTCAACCTGTATTTGCAAATAGAAGAAATAAACAGCAGATGACAACAGGGTTTTGAAAACGGATTGAAAATTTATGTGAAAACAAGCCAAAGTGTATAATTTTTTTTGGATTCTTCTACATTTAGGATAACTGTATTTTGTTGATTAAATATAAAAATTATCTTATAATAAAATAAAAATCGTTATTTACCTGCTATAAAGGGGGATTTTAGAATATGCACTGCACAAGAAAAATAACAGATCGGCTCTATTATGTGGGAGGGGATGACAGAAGGCTTTCTCTCTTTGAAAATATACACCCTGTACCCTTTGGGATAAGCTATAATTCCTATCTTCTTTTAGGAGACAAGACCATCCTTTTTGATGCTGTGGATTGGTCCTACTGCCGCAATTTTCTCGACAATATAGAGCATCTTTTAAACGGCAGAAAGCTGGATTATATAGTTGTGAATCATATAGAGCCTGACCACGGCGCGTCCATGGAGGAGGTGCTTTTAAGATATCCTGACATAAAGATAATTGCCACAGAAAGAGCATTCTTATTCATGCGCCAGTTTGGCTTTCATATAGACGGCCATGAGCAGCTTGCAGTAAAAAATGATGATGTAATTGATTTAGGCAGCCACCGTCTTAAATTTATAACCGCCTCTATGGTACACTGGCCCGAGGTAATGTGCACCATAGAGCTTGAAACGGGCGCAATTTTTACCTCTGATGCCTTTGGAAGCTTTAAATCGCTCGATGGCAGGATATTCAATGATGAGGTTGATTATGAAAGGGAATTTTTGGATGAAGCCAGAAGATACTATTTCAACATAGTGGGAAAATACGGCGTTCAGGTGGCAGCTCTTTTAAAGAAAGTTGAAGAGTATAGGGATAATATCAAGCTTATCTGCCCACTTCACGGACTTGTTTGGAGAAGCAATCTGGATTATATTTTAAAAATTTATGACAAGTGGAGCAGATATGAAAGCGAGCAAAAGGGCGCAGCCGTGGTGTATGCCTCCATGTACGGCAACACCGAAAACGCAGCCTTTTATCTGGCTTCATCACTTTGCGAGAAAAATATGAGCAATGTAAGGCTTTTTGATGTTTCAAAGACAGATATGTCACTGATAATTGCAGAGTGCTGCAAGCTTTCTCATATAGTATTGGCCTGCTGTACATACAATTTCGCAATTTATCCTCCGATGGAAAGCCTTCTGCACCATTTTAAGGGCATCGGGCTTAAAAATAAGACCTTTGCCGTCATTGAAAACGGAACATGGGCAATAAAATCGGGAGATCTTATAGAAAAATATATTTCAGAGGAAATAAAGAACAACAAAATAATAGAGGGAAGGGTTACTGTCACCTCGTCTCCTGATGAAAACAGGCTCAGGGAGCTGGAGGCTCTTTCTGAGAGGATAGTTCTGTCCATAAACGAAAAATAAAAAAAATAAAGGAAAAGGATAAAATCGGAATATATCCGAAAATTAAGGGAAGCATATGCTGTAACAAAGATTAAAAAAATATATGCTCCCTTTCTTTTCCCACTTAAAGCCTTTTTTGCGTCAAATTTTCAGCACATGGGATAAAAACAGCTTATTTCAGGCTTTCTTATACCAAAAATAAGCTGTTAAAACTTTTTTATGTTTTTTTCAAAAAAAGTATTGACAAACCCCTATCTCATGTATATAATAAAACTTGTTCGCTGAACAAATGCGGTGAAAAATGGCGGTGTAGCTCAGTTGGCTAGAGCATTCGGTTCATACCCGACAGGTCGGTGGTTCAAGTCCACTCGCCGCTACCATATAGATGGCCCGTTGGTCAAGCGGTCTAAGACACCGCCCTTTCACGGCGGTAACACGAGTTCAAATCTCGTACGGGTCACCAATAAAAGCTCGATTCCAAAAGGGATCGGGTTTTTTCTTTATGCAATTAAACCGAAGAAATTTTTTTCTTTCGGTTTTTTACTTTTTATTGAACCTTTTTAAGCTTCTGATTGTTTTAACAGTGAGGCCTTAAAATTTAAAAAGGGGTGGTGTGATGAAGATAAATCCGCAGCAGGTTGTGGAAAGCTATGCTGATATGGTGTACAGAATAGCCTTGACGCATACAGGATGCAAGGAGGATGCAGAGGATATTTTTCAGGAGGTTTTTATTTCTCTTCTTAAAAATTCCGCAAGGATAGAGGATGAAAAGCACCTTAAATTCTTTCTTATAAGAACAACCATAAACAAAGCCAAAAATCGCTCTGTGTGTTTTTGGAAACGGAAGGTTATATTAAAGGAAGATGGGCAGGAAGATGCTTTCCCTCTCAAGGAATTGGAGGAATTGAGGCAGGAGATAAAAGCACTTTCTCCCAAATTAAGGGATGTGGTGTACCTTCATTATTATGAGGGATACTCCTTGGAGGAAATATCCCAAATTCTTAAAATAAAAGAGGGAACAATAAAATCCCGACTTTTTAACGCAAGAAAAATTTTGAAATTGAAGCTTACAGAGGGGGAGAGCTGATGGAAAAAATAAAAGCGCCCGAAGGACTTAAAAGAGAGACAATAGCTGTTTTGGAGAGAAGGAAAAATATAAGCTCTGCAAGGAAAATTCCAACCTTTGCTCTGACGCTGATTGCAGTGCTTACTTTGTCTTTTACAGCCTTGGGAATGGATCTTTTTTCGGGCTTATCAGGTGACGAGCTGAGCTTAAGCGCAGAGTATAGGGAAAACGGCATAGTTGATGTAAAAATTAAAAATCTTTCTCAAAAGGAGTTGAAGCTTTCAAATAAGGTAAGGCTTATGAGGTGGCAGGACAGCTTGGAAATAGGCACATACAGCGTAAATATTCCCCCAATAAAAAGCAATGAGGAAATATTGATAAATGTAAATATACCGGATTACAAGGAAAAAAAGCTTTTGGAGCCTTTAGAAAGCGGCGATCACTATTATTTTGTTTTTACAAATAATAATTTTCTCCACGGATATGACTATATGGCAAGCTTTAATTTTACTTCACAAAGAGAACCGGTGATAAAGCAGGAGCAGCAGCCCCAAAAGGAAATAATAATCAAAGAACAGGCAGACAGTCAGCAGGTGCTTAACATAAAGGAAAATTTTAAAATAGCCGCTCCTTTAGACCATATGGAAATTACAGCTCCTTACGGATTTAATGAAACTTCCCAAAATTTTAATGAGGGAATAAGCCTTAAATGCAAAGAGGGTGACGATGTAAGAGCCATTTCAGACGGAGTTGTCACAGAGACAGGAAAAAGCGGCAGCTATGGAATATATGTTGTCATAGACCACGGTAAGGGCTTTAAGAGCCGCTGCTGCCATCTTTCTGCAAATATCAAGGAAAAGGGTGAAAAGGTTGCAGCAGGAGAAATAATTGCAAGGTCGGGAAGAACAGGAAAAGCTGTGGGAGACTGCCTGGAGCTTATTACCTCTTTGGACGGCAAAATATTTGACCCCACTTTGATATTGGAATAAAATCCGCTTAAAGTAAAGCCTTCAGTATAATTTAGCTTGCAGGGCGGATAATTTACTTAATTTGCAGGAAAGATTCAAAGCCACAGCTTAATCAAAATCAAATAAACCAAAAAAGACTGCTTATGCATCCATATGGGTGCAAGCAGTCTTTTTAGCATATCAAGTATTTTTAAAAGAGTGTAATTGTCTGATTATAAAGAGGGCCTAATGCCTAGCCGCCCAAATAAGCCTTTTTAACCGTGTCGCTTTCTGCCAGATCTTTTCCTGTTCCGGATAGAACAACCTTGCCGGATTCTAAAACATATGCCCTGTTTGAAATTCTAAGGGCCATTTCCGCATTCTGCTCTACCAGCAAAATGGTGGTTCCTCCCTTGTTAAGCTCTCTGATAATGTCAAAAATCTGCTGGACAAGTATGGGCGCAAGCCCCATAGACGGCTCATCGAGTATAAGCAGCTTGGGGCGGCTCATCAAAGCTCTGCCCATAGCAAGCATCTGCTGTTCTCCGCCTGACAGGGTTCCTGCCTCCTGATTGAGCCTTTCTTTAAGTCTGGGGAACCTTTGGAACACGCCGGATAAATCCTTTTCAATCTCCTTGTCCTTTCTTGTGAACGCCCCCATTTCAAGGTTTTCCTTTACAGACATATGCAGAAACACCCTTCTTCCCTCCGGGACATGGGCTATGCCCTTTGTCACCAGAGAAAAGGGCTCTATATGGCTTATATCCTCGCCCATAAATTCTATAAAGCCGGTTTTTGACCTTAAAAGACCGGATACAGTCTGCAAAATGGTGGATTTTCCTGCGCCGTTGGCACCTATAAGCGAGACTGTCTCACCGCTGTTGACCTCGAAGCTAACACCCTTTATGGCGTGGATGTTGCCGTAATATACATTTATATCATTTACCTTCAGCATGCTTTTTCCGCCTTCTTTCCCAGATAAGCCTCTATGACATCGGGATTGTTTTTTATTTCATCGGGTGTCCCCTTTGCTATTATTCTGCCGTAATTGAGAACTGCGATGCCCTCGCATATGCCCATTACCAGATTCATGTCGTGCTCTATGAGCATAACTGCTATTTTGAATGTGTCCCTTATTTTTCTTATCTGCTCCATAAGCTCGGCTGTCTCAGAGGGGTTCATTCCCGCTGCCGGCTCGTCCAAAAGCAATATGCCGGGGTTTGTTGCCAACGCTCTTACAATTTCCAGCTTTCTTTGATCTCCGTAGGGCAATGCTCCTGCCCTCTGATTTGCCGTGCTTTCCATGTTGAAAAAGCCTAAAAGCTCAAATGCCCTTTCATCTGCCACCTTTTCTGCCTTAGAATAGCCGAACATATGTGTAAAGGAGGAAAAAAGGTTGGTGTGGCAGGAGTTGTGAAGCCCCACCTTTACATTGTCCAAAACGCTCATATTCTGAAAAAGCCGTATGTTCTGAAAGGTTCTGGCAATGCCCATCCGGTTGACCTCTTCCGGTGTCTTTCCCATTGTTGCTTTGCCGTCTAAGACTATTGCTCCGTAGGTTGGCTTGTAGACATTGGTCAAAAGATTGAAAACCGTGGTTTTTCCTGCTCCGTTAGGGCCTATAAGCCCGCATATCTCGGTTCTGCCCACAGAAATATCAAAATTTCTTAAAGCTGCAAGGCCTCCGAAATCAATCCCCAGCTGCTGTGCGTGAAGTATGGGTGTTTTGTCTATATCCGATTCCGGCATTATGGATTTTGAAGGAACCGGAACCATTTTGCGTGTTTTATTCATTTGCATTTGCCTTCACCTTGCCCTTTCCCTTAAAGCTGATTCTTGAAAGGAGACTGCTTCTTATATCCTTCCACCTCTGTGAGGAGCCGAGTATTGTGATGATTATGAGGACAACAGAGTATATGAGCATCCTGTAATCGCTTAAAAATTTAAGTGATTCCGGCAGCACCGTCAGCACGCAGGCTGAAAGGATAGAACCGTTGATATTTCCGATTCCTCCTAAAACAACCATTACCAGAATTTCAATGGAGCGGTTGTAATCGAAGGCTCCGGCTGTGAGTATGGAAAAATTGTGCCCTGTCAGAACTCCGGCTGCTCCTGCAAAGAATGCGGAGATGACAAATGCCATAAGCTTGTAGAGATTTATGTCAACTCCGCAGCTTTGTGCGGCGATAAGATTTTCCTTTAGGGAGTGTATTGCTCTTCCGTGCTTGGAATCTGCCAGATTTGTTATTACAAAATAGGTTATGAGAACAATTGAGAATGCCCATGCAAAGGAGGAATCCTGCGGTGTGCCTTTAAGACCGGAGGCACCTCCTGTAAAATCCAGATTTATGATGACGCTTCTTATTATTTCTCCGAATGCCAGAGTGACTATTGCCAAATAATCCCCCTTGAGCCTTAAAACCGGTATTCCTACAATAAGCCCGAAAAAGGAGGCTGTAAGTCCGCCTGCTGCCATAGCAAGGGGGAATCTTATAAATGTGGGCAGCACAGCTTCAAAATGAATTGAGAAAAGGCATCCGGCATATGCGCCCACCGACATAAAGCCTGCATGGCCCAGAGAAAGCTCACCTAAAAAGCCTATTACAAGATTTAAGGAAACCGCCATGATGATGTTTATGCATATGGGAACCAGAAGAGATCTCATGTGCCTTGAAACAATTCCTGTTTCAACTCCTATGGTGACAAGCGCAAAAACACCTATGAGAACAATATAGGTCATGTATCTGTTTAACAGCTGTTTTTTTGTTTTCATCTTCTGTCACCTAAACCTTTTCATTGATTGCCTTGCCCATAAGACCGGTGGGCTTTATTAAAAGTACCAATATGAGAACGCCGAATACAATAGCATCCGAAAGCTCGGTTGAAATGTATGCCTTTGACATATTTTCGATTACACCCAGAAGAATACCTCCAAGCATGGCTCCGGGAATTGAGCCTATTCCGCCGAAAACCGCTGCCACAAATGCCTTTATTCCGGGCATAGAGCCTGAATAGGGGCCGATAAAGCCATAGGTTGCGCCAAAGAAAATTCCGGCTATCGAAGCAAGTGCGGAGCCTATTGCAAATGTGATGGAAATGGTTCTGTTTACGCTTATGCCCATAAGCTCGGCAGCCTGCTTATCCTCTGACACCGCCCTCATGGCTTTTCCCATAGTTGTTCTGTTGATAAAAAAGGAGAGGGCAGCCATAAGCACGAAGGAGCAGGCAAGGGTTGCCGCTGCCTCGCCGCTTATGGTTAGAGAGCCTATTTTAATTGGGGGGATATCTATTATGTGGGGAAAGCTTCTCTGGTTGGGCCCGAAAATCAAAAGTGCTGTGCTCTGCAAAAAATAGCTTACTCCGATAGCTGTTATGAGAACTGAGAGAGGAGGGGCTTTTCTCAACGGCTTATAGGCGATTTTTTCTATCAGCACGCCCACCAGAACGCAGACCACCACAGAAAGAATTATTGTGACAAATACGTTCATCCCCCATGTGGAAAAGGCGACAACACAGGTAAAGGCGCCCACCATTATGATGTCGCCGTGGGCAAAGTTCAGCATTTTTGCAATTCCGTAGACCATTGTATAGCCTAGGGCTATGAGGGCATAAATGCTGCCCACGGAAAGTCCGCTTATAAGTGTAGAGAGAAAATCCATAAAAACAACTCCTAGTTCAGGGCCTGCTCCCTTTGTTCAAAAGGGAGCAGACTGTATTTGATTATTATTTAAGCTCCTTGTAGGCGCCGTCTGCAATTTGCACTGCCTTGGCCGGCTTTGTAGGCTCGCCTTCCTTGGACCATGTCATTGTGCCTGTTACACCCTTTACCTCAATTTCTGTCATGGCAGAGATCATCTTTTCGTTAAAGTCCTTGTCAGAGGGCTTTGCGCCGGATTTTTCAAGGCAGGCTGCGATTGTGTAAACTGCATCATAGGCATCTGCTGCAAACTGGTCGGGTACCTGTCCGTTGAAATTTTCCTTATAGTTTTTTACAAATGAAGCTGTCGGCTCCTGCTGAGAATCGGCAGAATAGGGTGTGAGCAGGATAAGCCCCTCGGCATATTGGAGATTTTCCTCGCCGATTTTTTCGATGATTCCGTCCATGCCGTCAGCTCCGAAGAACTTTACATCAAGATTCATCTTTCCTGCCTGTGTCAGAACATATGCTGCCTCGGGTGCGTAGATGGGCATGAAGAGAAGCTCTGCGCCTGAGGCCTTTACAGCATGAAGCTGTGTGGAAAAGTCGGTGTTGGACTGGTTTGTAAATGCCTGCTGTGTAACTATTTCAAGACCTATTTCCTTTGCCCTTTGCAAAAATGCCTCTGTGACACCGGCTGAATAGTCATTTGATTTGTCATATAGCACAGCCACCTTTGAGGCAAGGCCGTTGTCCTTGATGAAGCCGGCGCTGTAAAAGCCCAAATCAGGGTCCATGTAGCATACTCTGAAGGCATTGTCATATTTTGTGCAGTCCTTCTGAGAGCCGGAGGGTGTGAGGAGCAAAAGCCCGTCCTTTTTGGCTTCCTCGGCAATTGCGATGGAGCAGCCGGAGGTGGTTGCGCCTAAGGAGACATCCATTCCCTGATCCATAAGTGTGGCATAGTTGGCAACAGCCTTTGTGGTGTCTGCCTCGTCATCTTCAAACTTCAATTCCAGCTTCATGCCGTTTACTCCGCCCTTTTCATTCAGCTCGTCGACAGCTAAAAGAGCGCCCTGTCTTACAGATATGCCGTAGGTTGCATAGTTTCCGGTGAGAGGGCCGCTTCCGCCGATGACAACTGTCTGGGCATCCGTGCTGTCAGATGAGCCTGCGCTGCCGCCGTTTTTGTCTGCACAGCCTGTCAAAAGGCTCATTGCCATAGTCAATGATAGGAAAAATGATGCAAATTTTTTCATGATAAATACCTCTTTTTAATAATTTGTTTGTCGATTTATTTTTCCCCTGCTCCTCTCCTGCAGAAAAAAGAACATGAGAAAAGCGGCCCTGCCTTTTGGCAGAGCCGCTTATTTTTAAGGTTTCCCCATTAAAAATCAAAGACACTGTTCCCAAAGGCATATATTATTCTGTGCTTAATAATGACTGCAATAATAATTATGGAAATTATCAGAGAGTAAATAAGGGCAGCAGCAATAATGACGCTTATGAAAGCGCCTGCCAGAAGGAATAAAAAAGCACATGCTGCAAGCGCAGCATGTGCCCGTAAATCAATCTTTTCAGTTGATGAAGCGCAGGAAAAAGCGGCTGAACATTCACATTCAGCAGAATAATTATTCATGTTGCAAAATGAACGGAACATATGCTTTTCCTCCTTCAAAAATCTTGTCTCGATTATAGTTTAACGCTTTAACAATGTCAAGCGAAAATGCAAAATTTATTAAATATTTGTTAAAACCTGATAATTATACTGTTTATGTGTTTAAAAAATATGAATGATATGTATATTCTATTGATTTCTCAGCTTTTTGTACTCCCTCTTAAAGCATATGGGGGTTATTATTCCTCTGAAGCACATATCCGCAAGCATTATAACCCACGCTGCATGAATTTTCAGATTGAATACAAATGTGCAGATAAGACAGCCCACTATCCTTATGCCCCATATGCCGGTAAGGCCTATGTAAAAGGGCTTTTTGGTATCTCCTATTCCCCTTAAGCAGCCGCTGTAAACAATATCCAGCGCCTGAACAGCCTCTCCGAAGGCAACTATTTTAAGAAGTGAAGCGCCTATGGCTATTATGTTTTCATCGGCAATGAATATTGACATGATGGGCCGTCCGAATAAAAACATTATAACACCTGCAAGAACTCCGTAGGAAAAGCCTATTGCACCGGAAAATTTTGCAAATTTTTCTCCGTCATCAAATCTTTTTGCACCCATAGCCTGTGACATAAGTGTCTGGACAGCTATCTGTATTCCCGACACAGGCATATAGGAAAAGCTTTCAGCCTGCACAGCCAGATGATGTGCAGCAACGCTGGCAGTTCCCATAGTGGAGATGCATCTCATATAAAGCATCTGACCCAGGTTTATGGTAAGCCTTTCTAAAAATATGGGCAGGCCTATATAAAAGGCTTTTTTGTAGATCTCCCTGTCCTTTCCAGGTGTGAGCATTTCACTTAAGCTTATGTATATTCCCTTGTTGTTTTTTAAAACGGCAAGGAATAAAAATAAGGTGGAGATGGTTATGGCTATAAGGGTTGCAAAGGCGGCTCCGCCCACGCCCTTGCCGGCTCCCCAGATGTGTATGGTGCTGCCTAATATGTTTACATCCCTCGAGGGGAATATAAAAAGTGCGTTGAGAATGATGTTTACAATTATGGAAAAGGTGTTTATCACAAGCGGAATCTTTGTCTCTCCTGTGCAGCGCAGCGTGGAGGAGCAGGCTGTGCCCGCCATGTTTATCACAAAGGATATGCTGTAAATGGTGAGGTAAATCCTGCTCATCTCTCTTATGGATGGGTCTGCCCCCATCCACACAGGTATCCTGCCTGATAAAAGCACACAAAGCACAGTTATTGCAAGGCCCATGCTCAGGGATACAAAAATGCTTTTGTTTGCGCTCTGCGATGCCTTTCCCATATTGTTTTCACCTATGGAATGGGCGGTTATAACTGAAAAGCCTGTGGTCACGGCGGACATTATTCCGCCTAAAAGCCATGAGAAGGGAGCCAGTATTCCCACGGCGGCTGATGCCTCTGCGCCCAAGGCTCCCACCTGAGCTGTATCACATATGGCAAACAGGCTGAACACCATCTGCTCCATTATGGATGGTATGCTGAGTTTAAGTACAGTGTGTGCATGATTTTTTCCCAAATTCAATACACTGGCTTTATTTTCTGCCATAAAACTATACCCTCCTAAAATTTTTATTTACATCGTACAATTATAGCATATTTTATCAAATTTGCATATTGAAAAAAATTATTGTGCAATTCTTGTGCATTTAACAAAATTAAAACAAACTGTGGTATAATGTTAAAAAAAGTTGTATTATATATACATGGAACAAAGGTATATCAAGCATACAGGAGGGAATGTAATGAAGCTTACTTTTTTGGGCGCTACACATGAGGTCACCGGAAGCTGCTTTTACCTTGAGGCAGCAGGAAAAAGAGTGATCATCGACTGCGGCATGGAGCAGGGAAAGGATATTTTTGAAAATGTGGATTTGCCGATAGGTGCAAACGCAGTTGATTATGTGCTTTTGACCCATTCGCATATCGACCATTCGGGAAAGCTGCCGCTTTTGTATAAGGAGGGCTTCCACGGGGAGATCCACTCGACAGAGCCCACGCGGGATCTTTGCGACATAATGCTCAAAGACTCTGCCCACATACAGGAATTTGAAGCCGAGTGGAGAAACAGAAAGGGCAAGAGAGCAGGTCAGGAGGAATATGTCCCCCTTTATACCATGGATGACGCCTTAGGCGCAATCTCACTTTTTGTAAGCCACCCATATGAGGAAAAATTCCTCCTTGCACCGGGGATTGAGGTGAGGTTCATAGATGTGGGCCACCTTTTGGGCTCTGCCTCCATAGAGGTGTGGGCAACCGAGGGAAATGAGACAAGAAAGCTGGTATTTTCAGGCGACATAGGAAATACCCATCAGCCCATTCTGAAGGACCCAAAATATATCAAGGATGCAGATTATGTCATCACAGAGTCAACATACGGCGACAGAAGCCACGGAGAAAGGCCGGATTATGTAAAGCATCTTGCAGACATAATAAACGAAACATTTGAAAAGGGCGGAAATGTGGTTGTACCCTCCTTTGCTGTGGGAAGAACTCAGGAGCTTTTATATTTTTTAAGAGAGATAAAGGAGAAGAACCTCTGTCCTAAGTTTTCAAACTTCCCTGTTTATGTGGATTCCCCTATGGCTGTGGAGGCAACCCATGTGTTTAACGAGAACAGCCTTGAAAGCTATGATGATGAGGCTATGGAGCTGATAAAAAAAGGGATAAATCCCATTGCCTTCAAGGATCTTAAGCTTTCTGTCACAAGCGAGGACTCCAAGGCCATAAACTTTGACACTGTTCCCAAGGTTATACTTTCAGCCTCCGGAATGTGCGAGGCAGGAAGGATAAAGCACCATCTCAAGCACAACCTCTGGAGAAAGGAAAGCACCATACTCTTTGTGGGCTATCAGGCAGCCAACACACTGGGCAGAAGACTTTTGGAGGGGGCAGAAAGCGTAAAGCTTTTTGGTGAAACAATTGATGTAAAGGCAAACATCGTAAGGCTTCCTGGCGTTTCAGGACACGCTGACCATGACGGCCTTTTAAGATGGCTTAAGGAATTTTCCCCAATTCCCAAAAAGGTGTTTGTTGTCCACGGGGATGACGAGGTGGCAACAAAATATACAGGCGAGCTCAGGTCCTTGGGCTATGATGCGGTTGCACCCTATTCGGGAGCCGGCTATGACCTTATAACAGGACAGTGTGTATATGAGGCAAGGCCTGTTCCCATTGAAAAGAAGAGCTATGCTGCCGAAAGAGCATCTGCCACATACAGAAGGCTTATGCTCATGGGTCAGAGGCTTATGGAGGTTATTGCCCACAATGAGGGAGGAACAAATAAGGATCTTGCAAAGTTTGCAGATCAGATTGCCTCCTTGTGCGATAAGTGGGACAGATATCACGAATAAAAATGCAGCGGCAATTGTTTTAAAATTGCCGTATAATGCAAAGGTCGGTATTTAAAGCCCTTAAAGCTTTTAGATACCGACCTTTTTATATGCTTTTGCAGACATATGTGCCTTGATGACGACTTTTTTAGTTTTCCAGCTGCTTACCTAAAAATACGGCAGCAGTGGCCGCTATTTTTATCTCAGAATCCTTTGCCAGTGAGGGGGTGTCGCCTATAAGAAGAGAAACGGCACCGCACACATCTCCTGATGAAATTATAGCAACCGACACCAAAGCCTTTTTATCTATCCCCTCTATGGGATAAAGCGGTGGGGTGGATGGAGCTTCCAGTATATATTGATTCCTTTCCTCCATCAGCTCCTCCAAGGCCTGCGATATCCTCCTCTCCTGAACCTCCTTTTTTGGAAGCCCGGCAGATGCAATCACGTGATCCCTGTCGCTTATTATTATGGGATATCCCCCCACTTTGTACATGGCCTCCGCATATTGGCAGGCAAAGGAGCCTATCTCCCCGATAGGAGAATATTTTTTAAAAATTACCTCGCCCTCACGATCTGTAAAAATTTCCAGCGGGTCGCCCTCTCTTATTCTCATGGTGCGCCTTATTTCCTTTGGGATGACAACTCTTCCCAAATCATCTATGCGCCTTACAATTCCAGTAGCTTTCATAAAAGTCCTCCCAAAAAATTTCTCTGTTCCTATTATGAGCAGTATTTTTTTCCCTATTCCTGCAAATTTTATAAATATGATATGAAAGCAGAGGTATAAGTAAGAGGCGATGGAAGGCTTATTGCATCAAAAGCCGGATATGGCATTTTAAAGCCATTTTAAGTATTAAACAAAGGCTTATAGATATTTGCACATTCTGATTATTTTTCAAAATTGTAAACGATGGGCTCATATGAATATGTCTCTGTTGTGAGCATGCTTTCCATAAGATCTATATATTGTTCTTTTGTAAGCAGAGGCTCAAATTCAGCTATTATCTTTTTTGCTCTTTCGGCATTGTTTTTTAAAAGCCTGTATGCACTGAGCGCAAATATCTTTGCAGTATTCACATAAGCATCATAAGGGTCCTCCACCTTTACATTGTCACAATGCAGCTCCCCGGAAAAGCCTCCTGAATTAAACTGCAAAAGAGGCATAATGCAGCTTATGTCACCGTAATCCCCCGAGCTTGTGGAGTGAAAATCCGGACCTGTTTCAGTGACAGGTGTGTCATTGCAAACAAGACTCAGCACCTCTCTCATCACACCGGCATCCTTTATGGGAACAATGGGCAAATTTCCCGGAAGTGTATCTATGGTGACAGTGCATCCGGTGGCCATCGCGCCTGCCTTCAGTGACCTGTCCACCTTTTTGGCTGCATCCATATATGCTTTTATGCTCTTTCCTCTTATAGAATATTCAAGCCTTATGTCATCAGCTATGATGTTGGCAGCACTTCCCCCCTTTGTAAGACAGCCGTGAACCCTGACCGTGTCCTCATCTTTAAAGGATTCTCTTTGAGCAAAGGCGAAACTGCTTAAGTCATACTCTTAATATCCAAGCGAAGATTGCTGTGAAGACTAAACTGCGAGGCCTGAAATAAAAGTGTAGAACAACACATCTAAAATCATTTTACCCAATTTGAATTTCAAATATGATACTGTGCAAAATATAACTGTTTCAAAATAAAAGAAAAACGAAGGAAAGAAAATTATAATAAAGCTTTTTGTAGAAAATAAAGAGATGGTTCGTAAGGATGTTGATGAGGAGCTAAAACTTTTTTGCCAACATCAATTAGAACAGAAAAGAAAATAGAAGAAAAAATGTCTATTTCCGTCAAAAAAACTTGTGTGTATTCAGTAATTTCCAGTTTATAAGGAAAAGAGAAAATGACTTATAAGCAACAGAAGGCTGTAAATAAATTTACAAATTATTGAAGGTATAAAGTCTTTGAAAGATAGAAAAAGCCTTTTGTGTTATTTAATAGATGCTGTGTTTTCAAAAATTTATTTAGGCTTTGAAATAAACTTAAAAATTTAGGAAATGTTTTCGTAAATTTTTAAGTTGGATGTTAATTGAAGCCTGTGAAGCAGTATGACTTTTATATAAAAGTCAGCAAAATAATGTTCGATATTTTATTCTGCTATTCAATTGTTTTGGGTATGTAATAGATTTAGCAAATATAAAGCAAAACGAAATCAATAAATGAATACAATGCATAAAAAGCTTAATTATAGATGAGCATTATTTACATATTTGTTAATAATAGATTGACAAAGACAAAATATTCAAATATAATTCAGATATAAATTAAATTTAAATTTAAATATTTTATGAATACGGAAGTAAATGATGTATAACAAGGTAAGTTTGGATAAACAGGTATATGATAGGTTTATAGAGGGATTTTATTTAAAAAATTATAGCGCAGGTGAAATACTGGATCCTGCTGAATTAGCCGAAAGCTATGGAGTCAGCAGAACACCTGTGGTTCATGCTTTAAGGAAACTGGCAAATGAAAACATCCTTGAAATACATAAAAACGGAAGATTTGTTATACCTGTTCCCAGAGAAAATATTGTGCGGGACATATGCAATACTTGGCTTTTTTTAGAAAAAGCAGCAGCTGAAGATATTATGGATAATGGATTTTCTGAAGAAGCCTATAAAGATCTTACAGGCTTGGCTTTTCAAGGATGTGATGAATACACAGCACAAAGTGATGTGGACGGAGTTATAAATGACGTAAATTTTCATAGACGATTGGTTTCATATGTTAGCAACAGCTGCATTAAGGATATGCATCAGCTTATTTTTAACAGATTTATAAGCATCAGGTTTGTGCTTAGACCAGTATGCGAATTGCAGCAGATAGCTGTGAAGGATCATATAGAGCTGATTGAAAGTATGAAAGCTAATAACAAGGAAAAGACCTTTCAATGCTTGGAGGGGCACATAGGAAGGATTATTCCACGATTATGCAGCCAATGCAGGGATATAAAAGAACAGGTTTAGCTTAAAGCAAATAAATTTGAATTTTTATATATCACAATTTGTTTGTATATTGATGAATAGGATGATGAGATACGTATAATAAAATAAGCTTAGATGAAACAGTTTATGAAAATCTTATAGAGAGCTTCTATTCCTGCAGCTATGTTTCTGGGCAAATTATCGATCCAGAGGCATTGGTTACCAAATACAGCGTAAGCAGAACACCTGTGGTACACGCTTTAAGGCGGCTTGCAAATGAAAAGATACTGGAAGTGCATAAAAATGGCCGGTTTGTTGTTCCTGTTCCAAACAAAAAAACAGTATCAGATGTTTGCAGAGCAAGGCTGCTCCTTGAGGAAAGGGCGATTGATATGATAATGGATAAGCCCTTTAGCCAAAGCGTTTTTACAAAGCTTTATGATATTGCAGACACAAGCAGAGAAAGCTTAAAGCTGCACAATGATACTGAAAGTGTAAAAAATGACATGCTGTTTCACAGAACATTGGTTATGTGTTCTGACAGCGAGTGTCTTATAGATCTGCATAGACTTGAGCTTAATAGATTTATAGGGATTAAATACACACTCAGAGATCAGTATGAAACACAAAAAGAAGCTGTTAACAGACATTTTGAAATTGTGGATCAAATGTGTAATGGTAATCGCGCAGCAGCAATTGAAGGTATTAAAGAGCATATATTGCAGACAATGCACAGACTTTGCAATAAGGTCGAATGATAAAATTTTATGGGAAAAGCAGCAGAGATTTATTTTTTTCTAAAAAATAAATTTAAATTTATTTATGAGAGGATATGATTAAAATGAGTAATCGTATGGATGAGATAAGCTGGTTGGAATTTGACCAAAAACGAAAAGAGACAGATCTTGTTATTATCCCCTCAGGAGCGGTAGAGGTTTATGGCCCCCATCTTCCAATGGGAAGTGACGGAATAGCGGCGATGGCCATTTCTGAAATGATAGCCCAAAAAATAAATGCTGTCATAGCTCCTCTTATTCCTATCGGAGAATCATCTGCACTCAGGTGCTTTCCAGGAACGCTGACAATTTCCAAAGAGGTTTTTGAAAAAGTAATTGATGAAATTTTTTTACAGCTTATAGCTTATGGCTTCAAGAATTTTTTGTTTGTAACAGGTCATGCTGGAAATGTAGATGCCATCAGTTATTACAGTAGAAAATATCAAGACGAATATGGCATCAAATGCGGTCAGGTAGATTGGTGGAGATTTACCAATGCCAATGGTGCAGATGTATTTGAACTTTCTGGGCATATGGCGCATGGACATGCAAGTGAATGTGGAACTTCCGTTTTGCTTTATTTGCGTCCTGATCTTGTGGATATGTCCAAAGCGACAAAGGTTTCGCCCTCAGAAGAACTGTATACATATTCTGATTTTATTCGCTATATTCCTCTTACTGATAAAACTGATAATTCCACGGTAGGAGATGCTACCATTGGAACAAGGGAGAAGGGCGAAAGAATAGTTAAAAAATGTGTTGATCGAATTGTAGATTACATCAACTATGAATTCTACAATAAAAGATAAAATTAGAAAGAAGGAAAATTTATGAAAATCCGCATACTTTCCGCAGTTTTGGCATTGGCATTTTCATTAGCATCTTTAACAGGATGCGGAAATGGGGACTCAAAAGGCTCTTTGGCTTTAAACAAAGACTCCAATGTTGAGGCAGAGGGCGAAAAGAAGCAAAAGGATACCCTTGTTGTAGCAATTACAGAAGATCCTATGTCACTTGATCCTCAGGAAAGCAACAGAGCATCCAACTGGGCAGTCCATAGACAGATTTATAATCATCTTGTAAAAGAGAATCCTGATGGTTCAGTTGAGCCGGAATTAGCAGTCAGCTGGGAATGGATTGATGATACAACTTTAAAAATGAAGCTCAGGGATGATGTTACCTTCCACAATGGAAGCAGGTTTACCGCAGAAGATGTACTTTTTACAATTGATAAGGCGACAAAGACTTCAATCAGCGCATCTACTTTCAGCAGCTTTGATCCGGCTAATACAAAAATTATAAATGATTATGAAATAGACATTAAGTTTAAAGAGCCCTATGCTCCTGTATTCAATACATTGGCAGGGGGAAGAGGAGGCATTGTATCTAAGGCTTACTTTGAAGAGGTTGGGCCAGAGGTTGCAGCCAGAAAGCCTGTTGGTACAGGTCCGTATAGGTTTGTAAAATGGGATTCAGGCACACAGCTGGTACTAGAAAGAAATGATAATTATTGGGACAAGGAAAATGCCGCAAAGACAAAGAATGTTATTTTAAAGGTGGTAACAGATGCATCCAGCCGAGTTATTGAGCTTGAAACAGGAGCATCTGACCTGGCATTTGAAATTGCGACAACAGATATTGACAGAGTTAACAGTATTGAAGGGGTTAGAGCGGATGTTTCCGATTCAAATAGATATATGCTTGTAACCTTTTCTATGAAGGATAAGATACTAGCCAACAAAGACCTCAGATACGCACTTTCCTATGCAATAAACAGACAGGTAATAATTGATACTATTTATGGCGGAAATGCAAAAATGGCAACAGGAATGTATCCGCACAATGTTTTTGGATTTAAAGAAATAGAAAATTATATGCCCTACGATTTGGAAAAAGCCAAAGAATATATGGCAAAAGCAGGATATCCTGATGGTGGTTTAAAGTTAAAATTCTGCGTAGAAGATAGAACAGCTGACAAGCAGGTGGCTGAGGCACTTTATGCCATGTGGAAAGAAATTGGTGTTGAGGCAGAAATAATTGTTTCTACGGATTCTGCATATGTTGGGCAAGGCCACGAATATCAGTTGGGACTTAGAGCTGGCAATGCAAATGAGCCATCTAATATTCTCATTATATATGACTCTGCTTTTGCACAGAAAATTCAGCCTTGTGATGATCATATTGATTCTGAGCTCAAACGCTGCAAAACAATATTGGATCCTGTTGAAAGAGCCAAGGCTTACAAAGATCTGCAAGAATATTTATATGATATCAGATACACAGTTCCTTTATTGGAAACTCCTGTTGTATTTGGTGTAAGTGAGAAAATAGAAGGGTTTGAAGCTGACCCATTACAGCAGATTGACTTAAATAAAATTGCAGTTTTTGAATAGTTTGATTTTTATAAATCGTTTGAAAATTTTGTACTATCATAGTTTGGTGTTGAGGGGCAATTTTATGATAATAAGGTTGCCTCTTTCTTTGAAAGGAGTTCTTTGTAAATGTTTAAATTTATTTTAAAGCGTTTACTTATGATGATTCCTGTTTTACTCGGTGTAACATTGGTTGTTTTCACAATTATGTTTTTTACACCAGGAGATCCAGCCTCCATAATTTTAGGCGATATGGCAACAGAGGAGGATAGGGAAATCTTCAGAGAGGAACATGGTCTCAACGGTTCGTTTATTGAACAATATATTTCGTACATGGAGAGAGTTATTATACATGGTGATTTAGGCACATCATACACTACAAAGCTTTCAGTGACAGAAGAAATTTTATCAAGATTTCCCACTACATTTAAGCTTGCAGGATTGAGTATTATACTGGCATGTATTATTGGCATAGCAGCTGGAATTATATCGGCTACAAGACAATATTCACTATTTGACAGAATATCTACCATGTTGGCTCTTATAGGCGTTTCACTTCCGAATTTTTGGCAGGGAATGATGCTTATAATTGTCTTTTCGGCATGGTTAGGCTGGCTTCCGCCTTCTGGATTCTCTACCCCAATACACTGGATACTTCCAGCAATAACAATAGGAACCAGTTCAGCGGCTAACATTATGAGGATGACAAGATCGTCTATGTTGGAGGTAATAAGACAGGATTATATAAGAACAGCAAGAGCGAAGGGCCAAATTGAAAGAGTGGTAATTGTTAAGCATGCATTGAGAAATGCACTTATACCTATAATTACAGTGGTCGGACTTAACTTTGGAAAGCTTTTGGGCGGCGCTGTTTTAACAGAATCCATTTTTTCCATTGCAGGTATAGGCAAGCTAATGGTAGATGCCATAAAAGCTAAAAATACACCTATGGTTCAGGGTGGAGTTTTGTTTATAGCTGTTGTTATGTGTTTTATTAACCTATTGGTTGATATTCTTTACGCCTATGTAGATCCTGCAATCAGATCACAATATATGAAGGGAAGAAAGACAAAGTTTGAAAGGAGGATAGCAAATGAAGGATAATAATATTCCGCTTAAAAAGAAAAGCCAATTCAAGGATATTGTGAAAAGATTCTTGAAGGATAAGGTGGCTGTATTGAGTTTGATTTTTATTGTATTCCTTGTATTTTGTGCTCTTTTCCCAAATGTGGTTGCACCTTATGAATATGATAAATATGATATGGCACATGCTTTTTCACCTGTGTCTTTTGAACATTTCTTTGGAACGGATAACTATGGAAGGGATATTTTCAGCAGAGTGGTTTATGGTGCAAGAATATCTTTGGGTATCGGTCTTGTTGCTGTCATATCTTCTTGCTTTGTTGGTATTATCCTAGGGGCTATTGCCGGCTATTACAGTGACAGAATTGATAATATTATTATGAGACTTATGGATATAATGCTGGCAATACCATCTATTCTTCTTATGATGGCAATAGTGACTGCATTGGGAAACAGTACATTGAATCTCACTATTGCCATAGCTGTCAGCAATGTTCCGGGCTATGCAAGGATAGTAAGAGCATCTGTAATGACAGAAAAAGGAAAAGAATATATAGAAGCAGCAAAATCGGTGGGAAGCTCTGATTTTAAAATTATTATGCGCCATATACTGCCAAACTGTATGGCTCCAATTATTGTTCAGGCAACAATGAGTATAGCTACCTCTATTCTTTCTATTGCAGCACTTTCGTTTGTCGGTTTAGGTATCACACCTCCTACTCCGGAATGGGGATCTATGCTTAATGATGCTCAGAGCTTTATGAGGGACCATTATCATGTAGTTTTATTTCCAGGTCTTATGATCATGCTCACGGTATTTGCTTTTAACCTTTTAGGTGATGGCCTTCGTGATGCTCTCGATCCCAAGCTAAAAAATTAGAGGTGTGATGATATGGATAACAAAATTTTAGATATTAAGAATTTATCTATTACATATGAGGCTGATGGAGCTATTGTAAAGGCGGTCAACGATATAAGCTTCAGCTTGGAAAAAGGAGATGCACTGGGGATTGTAGGAGAGACAGGAGCGGGAAAAACCACCACAGCCCTTGCAATAATGCAGCTTCTTCCCAATATCAATTCAAAAATAGCAGGTGGAGAAATAAAATATGAGGGTATTGATGTAATAACCATGTCCGAAGAAAAAAAGAGAGAGTATAGGGGCAATAAAATATCCATGATATTTCAAGATCCTATGACAGCTCTTAACCCCATATTTACGGTGGGAGAACAGATTGCGGAGGTAATACGCCTTCACAATACAGTTACTGAAAAAGAAGCATCTAAAAGAGCAGAGAATATGCTGGAAATGGTGGGAATACCCAAAAACAGATACTATGATTATCCTCACCAATTTTCCGGCGGAATGAAGCAAAGAGTAATCATTGCTATTGCACTTGCCTGCACACCCTCACTGCTCATTGCTGATGAGCCTACAACTGCATTGGATGTAACCATTCAGGCGCAGGTTCTGGCACTTATTGAAGGATTGAGGAAAGAAAATAATACGTCCTTGATACTTATAACCCATGACCTTGGAGTTATTGCAGAAACCTGTGAAAAAGCTGCAATAATGTATGCAGGAGAAATAGTTGAAATTGGAACAACAGAGCAAATTTTTAATAATACACGACACCCTTACACAGAGGGGCTTTTTGGTTCCATCCCCAATATAAATAAGAAGGTACATAGACTTACACCTATTCCTGGCCTTGCACCTGATCCTGCCGATCTTCCTGATGGCTGTAAATTTGCACCTAGATGCAAGTATAAATGCGAAGAGTGTGAAAGGGGAAATATTCCTGCATTTTTAGTTGAAGAAGGACATTTTGTGAAATGTCTCAGATGCAGGGATAATCAGGAGGTGTAGTGATGAGTAAAATGCTTGAAGTAAGTAATTTAAAGAAATATTTTAAAACACCCAGTGGTATGCTTCATGCTGTTGATGATGTTTCGTTTGATATAGAAAAAGGACAAACACTTGGAGTTGTGGGTGAATCCGGATGTGGAAAATCTACATTGGGAAGAACTATAATGAGGCTTCATGCACCTACATCAGGAAGGGTCATATTTGATGGAAAAGAAAGCGGCAGCTTTAAAGAAAGTGCAGCTGAAATAAAGGAACATCACAAAAATATGCAGATGATATTTCAGGATCCCTATTCTTCTTTAAATCCAAGAATGTCTGTCAGCGAGATAATTGCCGAACCCTTGATAAATTATCATATGTATAAAAATAAGGAGGAGCTTTGGAGACAGGTATATGAACTGATGGATACTGTTGGTCTTGCAAGAAGGCTTGCAAATGCTTATCCCCATGAATTGGATGGTGGACGAAGACAAAGAATTGGCGTGGCCAGAGCTTTGGCAGTAAACCCTAAGTTTATAGTTTGCGATGAACCTGTTTCAGCCTTAGATGTGTCTATACAGGCTCAGATACTTAATCTTATGCAAGATCTTCAGCAGCAAAGAAGCCTTACTTATATGTTTATAACCCATAATATGTCAGTTGTTAAGCATATTTCAGATGAGATAATTGTTATGTATCTTGGTACAGTTGTTGAATGTGCTTCCTCGGATGACATATTTAAGGACAGGCTTCATCCGTATACAAAGGCTCTTTTGGATGCTATTCCTGTTGCAGAGATAAACAATAACAGAAAAGAAAGAACTCTGTTGAAGGGAGAAATAAGCTCTCCTATAAATCCGAAGCCTGGATGCAGATTTGCCGTAAGATGCCCATATGCAGAGGAAAAATGCTATAATTTCACACCTGAATTAAGAGAGGTTCTGCCACATCATAGGGTTACCTGCCATTATGCTGAAAAAATCAATCACTTGTCAGTGAATCACAGGGAGGATTAAAGTTGGAACGTTTAAGAAAATATAAAATAGCAGTAGCACAGTTGGACAGTCAGAATAATAAGAAGGACAATCTTGAAAAAGTATGCAGATATATTGATATGGCTGCTGCTGAAGGTGCAAGGATTATCAGCTTTCCCGAAACTATGAACCTAAGAGGTGACAATATAGGAGAAGGTGGAGAAAGGGAAAAAATTCCTGGATATACTACGGAAATTCTTATGGAAAAAGCTGTACAAAAGAAAATTTATATTCATAGTGGAAGTTTTTCAGAATATATTGAGGGAGATGACAGAGGATATAATACATCAGTGGTAATTGATCCTCAGGGAAATATTCTTTGCAAGTATAGAAAGCTTCACACATTTGATGTCACTCTCCCTGATGGAACTGTTTGTGCAGAAAGTGAAAAGATTAAGCCAGGGGATGATATTGTTACAGTTGATACGCCCTTAGGTATTTTAGGCATGTCTATTTGCTATGATATAAGATTTCCGGAAATTTATCGTATAATGGCTTTGAGAGGGGCACAGGTAATCTTTACACCGGCAAATTTTACAACGCCAACAGGCAAGGATCATTGGGAGACTATTCTTAGAACAAGGGCTATTGAAAATGGGTGCTATGTTGTGGCAGCTGATCAGATAGGAAGAAAAAAGGACGCACAATTTTCTTCTTATGGAAACAGTCTTATTGTTGATCCTTGGGGTACAGTTATTGCACGTTCAGGAGATCATGAAGGGGTGATTTATGCGGAAATAGATTTTGACTTTCTTGATTCAATAAGGGCTAAGATTCCATCTTTGAAAAATAGACGTACAGACGTGTATGAATTAAATGAGAGAAGGTAATTTATATGGCACTTAGCAAAGAATTGATTGAAAGATTTATGAAGGTTGATCCTGCTACTATTGGTCATTACATCAGCGGAGGATATATGAGGCCGGAGATGAAGCCTATTTGCAAAAACAGCAAAATGATAGGTCCTGCATATACTGTAAGGATGCAGGGAAAGGATTCAGCTTGCCTTTATTATGCTATGAAGCATGCGCCAAAGGGCTCGGTGCTGGTAGTTGACAGATGCAAAGATAATACATATGCCTGTGTGGGTGAGATGGTAGCCTTGCTTTCAAAATGCAGGGGGTTTGCAGGAATTGTAGTTGATGGACCTGCAACCGATTCTGTCAGCATTGAAAAAATGGGATATCCAATATTTTGTACAGGAATAACAGCAGTTACAACCAATGTAATCGGAATAAGCGGAGAAGTAGATGTACCAATTAGCTGCAGTGGAGCTGTTGTAAATCCTGGAGATATAGTTTTTGGGGATGCAGATGGAGTTATAGTTCTTCCTTCTGATGGGTATGAGGAAGCACTTGAAAAAGCTGAGGCAGCTGTTGCTAATGAAGCAGAGCTTAGGAAACATTTTCTCAACGGAGAATTTGCCAATATAAATATTGACAGATTGTGGAATGCAGACGTGCTTGGAAGGATAAATGAATTAAAAAAATTCGAGTAGTTAAATTTGAGTGTCAATTATCACCAAACGCTGAAAATTATATCTTGAAATGAAAATAAAATATAATTATTAAAGCCAAATAAAAGTATGGCATGGTTTTCCCTTACTGAAACCATGCCATACTTTTATTTGGCTTTGCATATTGACATTCCTGAAGAAATTATCTGAGCGCTTATTGTTGAATTAAAGCAGTGAAAAGCAGAATTTTGCATAGCTTATCAATGTTGTCTGTGAGACTTTGCCGGCTCTTATTATTATGGGTGTGCCTTGAAATTTAACCCGCTTTAAAATTCTCTTTTATGCTTGGGCACTCTTTAAAATTTGAATATTAAATTTTGGAAGTATGTGTCTGACTAAACAAAAGCTTCATAAAATATTGCTATTTCAGCTTTTCTTTTATACCCTCAGGCCCGAATTCTTCCTTAAAAATTTCGATAAATCTTAAAGCGGGCTCTGTCAGCATTGTGTTTTTTCTGTTTATTATGCAAATATCCCTTTTGGGATCCAGCCCTTCAACATAGAAATAGTCCACATTTGGAAGAGGCTGGCTTAATCTTACGAAATATTCAGGAAGCAAGGTGACTCCCAAATTAGCTGCAACAAGCTGATGAGCAAGCTCTACCCTTTCACATTCTATTCCATATATGGGCGTAAAGTCTTCAAGCTCACACAATGCCCTTATTGAATGTCCCATATAATATTGAGCCGACAGGGCGATGAATGGCTTATCCTTGAGATTATAAAGACGTGTGGATGGATAAAAATCACTGTCATGGTGAACAGTTTCTTTGATGTTATAGCAAGAGGGAACAGCCAAGATGATTCTCTCGGTATTTACTATTGTGCTTGAATAATGAACAGTGTCAGCAGGTGCATTGTGTATAATTACATCCAGCTCTCGCCTTTCCATGCGTTTATACAGCTCTTCTCCTGTTCCTTCACACACATTTATCGCACATTGGGGAAATTCTTTTGAAAGCCTTTTTGCAACAATAGGCAGCATGTACGGACTTCTATGGGGAGACATTCCGATGTAAAGTTTGGAATATCCCTGTCTGGATATGGCTGAAATTTGACGGTTGAGCTGGGATTCCGAAAGCAAGATATCCTCAGCCCATTCAACATATAGTTTGCCTGCATAGGTAAGCGAAACAGGAATGGTTTTTCTGTCAAAAAGCGGTGTTCCCAAGTCGTTTTCCAACGATTGTATGCTATAACTTAAAGTAGGCTGTGAAATGAACAGCTTTTGAGCAGCCTTTGTGAAGCTTGACTCCTTTGCAACAGTAACAACATATCTTAAAGTATTAAAATTCATATTGCACTTCCTTTAAGAAAATTTACAAATCAATTATATCATACTTATAGAAAAAATCAATATAGCAGCATAAGGGCTCAATTACATATGCAATACCATAGCCATATATTTAAAAAGCATACAAATTATGGTATTAAAAACTGTTAGTTTATATAATTATCAAAACATCAAATAGAAATTTTCTATAACTATATTGACAATATATGAACATGGATATATAATTATGACAAAAGTTAACAATTTATATAAATAGGTTTAAATAAGTTGGCTAAATATATTCAAATAGTAGAAAATATTTATCAGTAAAAATTATTATATTTAAAATATTTATACACAATATTTTACAAAAAGACTGACAGCCCTCTAAGGGCTTCGCGGCTCTTTTAAAAGGCTGCTATCTATTAAAACTGTGAAAATATATTTATATATGATAGTTATATTCTATTAAGCCTATATAAATTGGTTAATAAATCCATTAAATTTTAAAAGGAGGAGTAAATTATGCCCAATGTAACAATCGCCGGCTTTACTGTAAAGCCCAAGGAAAGAATCTATCGAGAGATCCCTGTAACCACTCTGGCAAGCGGACTTTCCGTTTCAATCCCTATCCATATTTTGAATGGAAGCAAGGAGGGTCCTGTACTTTTTTTAAATGCGCTGTCCCACGGTGACGGAACAACCGGCTTTGAATGTATAAGAAGGACCTTGCAGAGAGTAGATTTGGAAAAGCTTTCAGGCACTATTGTTGCTATACCATGTGCAAATCCTGTTGGGTTTGAATGGGGACAAAGAAATACACCTGTTGACAGCAACAATATGAATCGTATGTACCCCGGAAATCCCAACGGCTGGTTTACTGAGCAGTGTGCATTTGTTGTTTCATCCATATGCAAAGATGCAGATTGTCTCATAGATTGGCATGGCGGAGGATACGGCATGGCCATCAATTATGTTCTAATCAAACATATTGAAGGCAGGTTAGGAGAATTGGTAAAGGAAATAGGCTTTGCTTACGGTCTTACATATGTATATGATGGAGCGCCGGCAGGACCTGCAGCCGCTTATGCAGGAACATTGGATGATTATATGCTGTCGCTGGGCAAGCCTGCTATTGTTGCCGAGGTTGGAACAGGTATGAATCTTCCTGATGATATGGATATAATTGAGCCCTCCGTCCGCGGAAATTTTAATGTCATGAAAAAGATGGGAATGTATCCGGGAGAAATTGAGCTTCCGCACGATCAGTATCTCTGCGTGGAAAGGCCTTTGACAAGACCCAAAAATGGCGGAATGTTCTATCCTAAATGCGGACCTGAGATGCTTAATAAATCAGTTCCAAAAGGTACCGTTATAGCACAGATAGTCAATCCCTTTACAATGGAAGTGATAGAAGAAATGAAAGCTCCATGTGATGAGACTGTATTTCTGATGCTCAGAGGAACAATGACAAAGGTACACCCCGGCGATTATGCTTATATAATGGCAAACAAGTCAAATGCAAGGCATATTGTGAATGACTAAAGGATGATTTCTATATCCTGTCTGTCAAAATCAAAGCAGGCAGGATGGAAATTTTATTTTTGGGGGGATATGGTATATATGCTTCGCTACATAATCAAAAGAACTTTAGAAACCATATTGGTGCTGTTTTTAGTGGTTACTTTAGTTTTTATTCTTCTTAGGGGTGTCGGTGATCCTTCAAAGCTTTTGGTAAGTCCGGAAGGAAGCTATGAGGACATTCAAAATATCAAGGCCTCTTTAGGCTTGGATAAACCTATTTTTATCCAGTACACAGACTATATAAAGGGGATCGTGACCGGAGATTTTGGAAACTCCTTTTACTACAATCAGCCGGTTATGGATTTAATAAAGGAACAATTGCCTGCAACGCTTATTCTTGCACTGGTATCTCTTGCTATTGCGGTTCCCCTGGCTATATTATCAGGAATTATAGCAGCAGTAAAAAGAAATACCATATGGGATAATATAGTGACCACTTTTTCCATTGCAGGGCGTTCGATGCCAACCTTTTGGCTGGGACTTTTGCTGGTGCTGATATTTTCGGTATTCAATCAAATTTTGCCGCCATCCGGATATGGCTCATGGCGCCAGCTTATAATGCCAGCGATCACACTTTCGGCAGGACTTTGCGCCAGCACTGCAAGGATGACAAGAGCTTCAATGCTTGAAATTTTAAGACAGGATTATATGACAACGGCAAGGGCAAAGGGAGTATTTGAGAAAAAGGTTATTTTTCATCATGGATTAAGAAATGCCATGCTTTCAGTTATTACAATGCTTGGATTGCAGATAGGTCAGCTTTTATGCGGCTCAGTAGTAGTTGAAACTATATTTGCCTGGCCGGGTGTGGGAAGATTGATGGTAAATGCAATTTTGAGCTATGATTATCCATTGGTGCAGGCCAGTGCGCTTGTAATGGCTGTTATATTTGCCCTTATCAATTTTATTACTGATATGCTTTATACCGTCATTGATCCGAGAATACAATATAACTAAAAGTAGAGGTGCTGTTTTATGAGCAAAATCAAAAGAATTCTAAAAGTGCTAAAAAAGAGTACCCTTACTGCTAAAATAGGTTTGATCATATGCTTTCTTTGGGTGCTTTGTGCAATATCAGCTCCGCTTTTAAGCCCTTATGAGGCGAATGACGGCAATATTATGGAACGCTTCATTCCCCCTGTCTGGTGCGAAGGCGGTACGCCTGAGCATATTTTGGGCACAGATGAGATGGGCAGAGATGTTTTAAGCAGACTTATTTACGGCTCCCAAATTTCCTTGGTTGTAGGAATTATGGCAGTTTTTGTATCTTTTATAATAGGCACTACTCTAGGACTTATTTCAGGATTTTTCGGTGGGGCTGTTGATGCGGTCATAATGAGGATAGTTGATGTTATGCTGTCATTTCCGTTTATTTTTATGGCACTGTGTCTTATGGCCGTTTTGGGCTCCAGCCTTACCAATGTGATAATGGTTTTGGGAGTTACAGGCTGGGTTCCGTATGCAAGAACAATAAGAGCGCAGACACTCTCACTAAGAGAAAGAGAATTTATTACAGCTGCTTATACACAAGGCTGCAGCAACACAAGAATAATACTAAAGCATGTTATGCCAAACGTAATTGACAATGCGATAGTTTTGGGCACCTTGGAAATGGCAAGCGCCATTTTGGCAGAAGCCTCCTTGACATTTCTTGGCTTGGGTGTCCCTCCGTCTATTGCTACTTGGGGCGGAATGATTGCAACAGGCAGACAATACATTTACAACGCATGGTATCTTACATGCCTGCCGGGAGTGGTGATTTTTTTGGTCTGTCTCTCAATAAATTTTGTCGGTGACTGGATTCGAGATATAAGAGATCCAAGGCTTAAGGGAACAAATTAAATTCAATAAAAAAGGAGGAAGAAAATGCACAATTCTAACTGGCTGCAGGATGTATATGCTGAGATAGACAGAGTATTTGAAGAAGAACATCTTCCTTGTATGCTGGAGCTTTGCCGGTATAAAAGCATTGCAGCAACAGGCGAAGGAATAGAGGAAACGGCAAAAAAGGTGATGGAGCTTTTAAGTATGATTGGGTGCAGGGATATCCACCTTGAAAGATATGTGCTCAGTCCTATTGTTGTAGGTTATCTGGATGCAGATATAAAAGATGCTCCGACAATTGTCATGTATGGTATGTATGATGTACAGCCGCCTGATCCTGTTGAAGAATGGACAGTTCCTCCTTTTGGAGGAGTTATAAAGGAAATGCCTCCTTATGGCAGGTGTGCAGTGGTCCGCGGAATTGCAAACTCAAAAGGTCTGCTGGTGTCTTTTATAAATACTGTTCAGACAATTAAAAAGGTATTGGGATTTCTTCCTGTCAACATTATGTTTGTTGTTGAAGGGGAAGAGGAAATGGGAAGCCGCAGCATGATCCCCTTTGTTGAAAAACACAAGGAGGAATTGCAAAAGACGTGCGGAATTTTTTTAAATGGTCCCAGACAGGATGAATATGGAAAGCCATATACAATTCTTGGCAACAAGGGAATAATTTATATGGAATTGATATGCAGAGGCGGAGCGTGGGGCGGACCTAAGACGGTGGATTTGCACAGTATGAACGCATCTTGGGTGGCAAGTCCTGTTTGGCATCTGGTCAATGCACTCAATTCAATGAAGGATGAGAATGGATACATAAAAATAGAAGGCTTTTATGATGATTTAGCCGAGCTTTCCAAAACAGATGAAATTCTCACTCAGAAGATGATAAAGGTTTTGGATGAGAAAATGTATCTTGAGCAAAGACTCTTTGCTGATAAATTTTTAGGAGGGAAAGCAGGCTCTGACGCTATGAGGGATCTTCTGTGGCAGCCAACTCTTAACATAGACGGCATAACCGGCGGCTACACAGGCCCTGCTACAAAAACAATAATAGCACATGAGGCAAGATGCAAGATGGACATTCGTCTGGTTCCTAATATGAGAGCTGATGATATTTTGGAAAAGCTGAGAAAGCATCTTGACAAAAACGGCTATGAGGATATTGAAATCAATGTAAATCAAACTATGGCATGGGCTAAGTCTGATCCGGATTCTCTGGCAGCAAGAGCCGCTGTTAAGGCTATGGAGAATTCCGGCTATGAGGGAGGCTCCCCCTGGCCTATTTATCCCGGCACAGGTCCTGCGTGTGTATTCACGCAAAAAGGTCTGCCGTACATTTCCTATGGCCTAGGACAGTTTGGAAGAATACATGCTCCTGATGAATGGATGACCGTAAAGGGATTAAGAGAAAATGAGCACTCCTGTGCAGCTTTTTTATACTATTTAACAGAGCTTGCAAAGGAAGATGAAAAATAGCGTTTTGGATGTTATGGGTTACTCTGACTTAATCAAGGAGGAATAGAAATGAAACACAGCAAAAAGTCTGCATTATCTTTATTATTAGCTATATCATTGGTTATCACTGTATTTGCAGGATGCAAAAATAATAACACTGCCGACATTCCCGACAGCTCATCAAATAATTCAAAGTCGGTGTCAGGCACAGATGGGGAATCAGTAGTAACACTTGCACAGGCTTCAGATCCGGTTACATTGGATCCTCACAGAGCAGGAGGAGATATAGGAGCTAATATCACAAAAAATATTTGTGAAAATCTGGCTGTATATGATGCAAATGATAAGCTAATTCCCGAATTGGCTCTGAGCTGGGAACAATTGAGTGAAAATGAATGGATTTACAATCTGCGAAAGGATGTAAAATTCTCAAATGGGGAGCCCTTTAATTCAGAAGCTGTTGTGTACAATATTGAAAGGGCTAATTCTAAAGAATATCCCAGACAGGCATTTGAATTCAGATCGTATTATGATCGCTGCGAAATAATAGATGAGTACACATTAAAGGTATTTACCAAAACAGAGGATAAATTGCTGCCTGTACACTTGGGCGATATTCCTATGATTGCTCCAAAGCATGCAAAAGCTGTTGGCGAAGAAGGACTTTCTACCGAGGTTTACGGAACAGGCTCATATGTGCTGGAATCATGGGAGAGAGATCAGCAGATTGTTTTGAAGGCCAATCCCAATTGCTGGCGCGAAGAACCGGAAGTAAAGAAGTATATAATCAAGACCATACCTGAATCTGCAACAAGAATAGCAGAGCTTCTTTCAGGAACAGTAGATATAATTTACGATGTCAACTTTGAAGATTTGCCAATGCTTGAGGGTCAGAAGAATGTACATATCGAATCAAAGCTAACCAGAAGAATTCCGTATATCGCATTCAACACATTGGATTGGACATCTGAAAAAGCAATAAAGGACGCAAGGGTCCGTCAGGCAATGAATTATGCTGTTGACAGAAATGCCATCATCCAAAGTCTGATGGGCGGTTATGCATATCCTCTTCCCACAATTTATCGTGAGGATTTTCCGGAACATGATCCATCAATAAAGGGCTTTGAGTATAATCCCCAAAAGGCAAAGGAGCTTTTGAAGGAGGCCGGTTATGAAAACGGCTTTTCCATACAGTGTCAGGTGTCAAACGGCTTGCTTCAGAAGGCCACAGAGATAGCTCAGGCAGTAGCCTCCTATTTAGAGGCTGTAAATATCAAAATGGAAGTCATTCCAATGGAGCTTAACACTATGAGAAGCATTATTATCAATGGTCAGGAGCAAAAAAAGGCAGCCAGCACATTCATATGGTCCTGGGCTTCCAAGCCGGAAACTCTTGACAGCTGGCTGACAGGTATTGTTCATTCGTCAGGCATGTCCTCCTATAACGCAATAGAAGGCTATGATGAATTGGTTGATAAAATTCTCACAGAAACCGATCCGAATGTGAAGAAGTCCTTATACTTGGAATTTCAGAAGAAATTGGTGGAAGATCCCCCTTATATCTATCTTTTCCAGCAGGAGTCAATCTATGGTGTAGGGGAAAAATTGGATTGGTCCCCCTCTGACTATCAGATGGTGCTGGCACGAGAAATGAAGCTGAGATAATAGACCAACTTTGACCTCAAAGGCTGAAAAATTTTGAGGTGAAAAAGGAGCGTTGTTTGTGGAGAAAATTCTGGAAGTTAAAGATTTAAAAGTTGCTTTTAAAAATGACGATAAAGAAAATATGGCGGTCGACGGTGTTAGCTTTGATGTGTACAAAGGTGATACGCTCTGCATAGTTGGTGAGTCTGGCTCCGGAAAAAGTGTTACATCTCTTTCTGCCATGCAGCTGGTAGCATCGCCGCCCGGAAGATATGCAGGTGGAGAGATACTTTTTGAGGGCAAAAATGTTCTGAAGCTCACCTCCTATGAAATGGGTCATATACGAGGAAAAGAAATAGCCATGATATTTCAAGAGCCTATGACAGCTTTGAATCCTGTTCACAAAATAGGTGCTCAAATTTCCGAGGCACTTTGCATACATAAAGGCATGAGCAAAAAAGAGGCGTGGAAAAGGTCGATAGAAATGCTGAAAATGGTGGGTGTGCCAGATGCCCAAAGATGTGCATCGAGCTATCCTCATCAGCTTTCAGGCGGAATGCGCCAAAGGGTAATGATTGCAATGGCTTTTTCCTGCGACCCAAAACTTTTGATAGCGGACGAGCCCACAACAGCATTAGATGTTACAATACAGGCTCAAATACTTGATATTATCAGACGTTATAAAGAAGAGCATGGCATGACAGTTATGTTCATAACGCATGATTTGGGGGTGGTTGCAGAAATTGCAACCAGAGTTATTGTTATGTATACCGGAAAAATAGTTGAGGAGGCCGTGTGCAGCGAGCTTTTTGCCAATCCTCTTCATCCTTATACCAAAGGGCTTCTGAGCTGTATTCCAAGGATAGATCAAAGGCAGAGCGAACTGGATATAATTAAAGGTCAGGTTCCAAGCAGTGAAAATATGCCCAATGGATGCAGATTCAATCCACGATGTCCTTATTGCATGGATATATGCAGACAAAAAGCTCCCGAATTGGTTGATTTAGGCAACCGTAAGGTTGCCTGCCATCTTGTCAATATGGAAAAAGAGGTGGGAAAATAAATGGAAACTAACTATAACGGAAATCCTCTGTTGGAGGTTGAGCAGCTCAAAACTTATTTTCCCGTATACGGCGGGCTGATGTCTCGGCTGCAAGGCTATGTGCATGCGGTAGATGATGTAAGTTTAAAGGTTTATAAGGGGGAGACAGTGGGGCTGGTCGGAGAATCAGGCTGCGGAAAATCGAGCCTTGCAAAAACAATAATGAGGATAGTTCCTGCCACCTCCGGCTCTGTTCACTTTGAAGGAAAGGATATCCTGGCCTTAAAGCAAAGCGAATTGAGATCAGTAAGAGCCGATCTTCAGATCATTTTTCAAGATCCCTATTCTTCCCTAGATCCCAGAATGACCATTGGCAGCATAGTAGAAGAGCCGCTTATCATCAACAAGGTAAGGGATAAGGAGGAAAGGAAAAAGCGTGTGCTGCAAACCTTTGATGTGGTTAATCTGCCCAAAAGCTATTATGACAGATATCCGCATGAGTTTTCGGGAGGTCAGAGACAGAGAGTGAGCATAGCGCGGGCCTTGGTTATGAAGCCAAAGCTGATACTGTGCGATGAGCCTGTTTCTGCATTGGATGTTTCTATTCAGTCGCAGATTTTAAATCTGCTGAAAAATCTGCAGCAGGAATTTGATCTCACATTTGTTTTTATTTCCCATGCTTTAAATGTGGTAAGACATATATCCGACAGGGTGTGTGTTATGTACCTGGGAAAAATTATGGAATTGGCTCCTTCCGAAAATCTTTTTGACAGTGCCTATCATCCATATACAAAAGCTTTGCTGTCAGCTATCCCCATTCCTGATCCCACTGTGAAAAGAGAAAGAATATTTTTAAAGGGGGATATCCCAAGCCCCAAGGATCCTCCTGCCGGATGTCGTTTTTGCGGAAGATGTGCATATGCAAAAGAAATCTGTTCAAAGGTTGAACCGCCTTTGTCGGAAGTTTCTCCGGGACATTTTGCAGCATGCCATCTGTTTTGAAGCAAAAAGGAGGAATTTGGTGAAAAAGCTTGAACTTAAAGATTTTTTGAAATACAAATGCCTTTCAGCTTTGAAGGCCTCGCCATTGAAAAGCAAGGCGGCATTTGCCGTTTCCTGCTGCAATGAGGATGAAAATTGCTATTCGTCTTATCTTTATGGGTATATAAAAGGGACAGATCAAATAATAAAAATATCAAATAACGGCAGAGAAAAAACCTTTGCATGGTTAGATGATGACACATTGATATATCCATGCAATACCTTGCAAGATTCAGAAAATGGATGTACGGTATATTATTCCTATAATTTCAATACAAAAGAAAATAAATTCTTTATGAAAGTGCCTTTGCTTGTTTCCAAAATATTTTGCATCAATAAAAATATATTTGCCATAGTTGCCGATTATGATCTGACATGGCCGGAACCTGAAGATATTAGTCAGGAAGAAATTTTTGAATTGATTAAAGCCAAAAAGAAAAGGGATGACAGCTATCTTGCAGCTGATGAGCTGCCCTTTAGATTTGATGGTATGGGCTTTAGAAATAACAAAAGGTCAAGGCTGTTTCTTTTTGATAAGCAATCTTTGAAAATCAAAGGCATCACCGACAAATTTTCAAATATAGAATTTATTTCTCAAAAGGGTACAAGGATATTTTTTTCCTCAAGAAGATTTACAAAAGAACATCCCAGAAGATTTGACCTTTCCGGACTTTCTATCTATGACACAGAAACTGAAATGCTTCATGAATATGCAGACGAAAATAAATATCGTGTAAGATATGTGGGCTTTATGGGTCAGCTGCCTATTTTTATGGGTTCGGAAGGAAAAAGATACGGCTATCAGGAAAATCCCTTTTTCTTCTATATTGATGCTGATAAAGGCAAAGAATATGTGTTTGCCCAAAATGAACTCTCAGCTTCTAATGCCGTATCCACCGATTCAAGGCTTGGCGGCGGAGATTATGCAGAGGCTGATGAAAAATATCTCTATTTTGTTTCTACAAAAGGAGGAAATGCCAACATAAGGAGAGTATCTTTGGAGGGTAATTTTGAAGATGTGACAGATTTTGTCGGTTCTGTGGATTTTATAAGTCTACTTGATGATCAGATTCTTTTTATAGGAATGTTAGATAACAAACCTCAGGAATTGTATTCATTTAAAAACGGAAAGCTGAAGGCTCTGACATCTTTTAACAGCTGGGTAAGCGATGAAAGAAGCCTGAGCAAGCCAAGGGTTTTGAATTATGAGAATGATTCTGTAAGTCAAACCGGTTATGTTATAGAGCCTGTTGATTTTGACAGCTCTAAAAAATATCCCGGAATTCTGTATATTCATGGTGGGCATAAGATGGATTTTGGACCTGTGTTTTATCATGAAATGCAGCTTTGGGCAAATGAAGGATATTTTGTATTCTATACCAATCCCAGAGGGTCTGATGGATATGACAATGACTTTGCAGATATCATTGGAAAGTATGGGTATGATGATTACAGCGATCTTATGAAATTCACAGATGAGGTGCTGTCTGCATATCCGCAAATAGATGAGGACAGATTGGGCGTAGGCGGAGGCAGCTATGGCGGATTTATGACAAACTGGATAATAGGCCATACAAATAGATTCAAATGTGCCGTAAGCCAAAGAAGCATATCAAATTTTATCTCTATGTTCGGAACCGGTGATACAAATTACAGATTTCCAATGTGGGATTTTGAAACCAACCCATGGATGGATGTTGGACGATATTGGGAACATTCTCCTTTGAAGTATGCAGATAGGGCAGCTACGCCTACCTTATTCATACATTCAACTGACGATTACAGATGCCCTGTTTCAGAGGGAATACAGATGTTTACTGCATTAAGATATCATGGAGTTGAAGCAAGGCTGTGTATGTTCAAAGGCGAAGGCCATGAATTGAGCCGCAGCGGAAAACCTGTCAACAGAGTGAATCGCCTTTTGGAAATAACAGCATGGTGGGATAAATATCTTAAATAAAGGAGGAGCATGATGAAGGGAAAAGAGTGGTTGGAAGATGTGTATAAGGATATATCATCTCACTATCAAAAACCCAATGATGAGAATGAGCATATACTCAGAATTTTGAAATTGGTTCGTCAGCCCAGCATAGCAGCAACCGAAGAGGGTATTGAGGAATGTGCAGGGCTTGTTATGGAGCTTCTTACAGAGATAGGCTGTTATGATGTGCACATGGAAAGATATGTCAAAAGCCCTATTGTGATGGGACGTCTTAAAGCAGATGCAGAGGATGCGCCAACCATCTTTATGTATGGTATGTATGACTGTCAGCCTCCGGAGCCTCTTGAGGAGTGGACTGTGCCTCCGTTTGAGGGTGTGATCAAAGATTTTCCTCCATATGGTGAAAGTATGATAGCAAGGGGAGTTGCCAACTCCAAAGCACCTTTGGTTTGCTTTTTGAATTCGGTGGATTCTATAAAGAAAACTTTGGGATATCTTCCTGTAAATATCAACTTTGTGGTTGAAGGAGAAGAGGAGCTTGGAAGCAAAAGCATGGTTGGCTGGACACAAGCCCATTTGGAAGAACTTAAGGCATCCGATGGTGTATTTTTGAATGGTACACGCCAGGATGAGGATGGAAGGCCATTTACAATATTAGGGAATAAAGGAATAATCTATATTGATGTGGAGGTTACAGGCGGAAAATGGGGAGGGCCTAAAAATGTAGACCTTCACAGCATGAATGCTGCATGGATAGGCAGCCCCGTCTGGAGACTGATCAATGCACTTGCCTCCATGAGAGATGGCGATGATAATATTCTCATTGATGGATTTTATGATGATCTTCAGCCCTTGAGCGAAGCGGATGAAGCCCTCACTCAGAGAATGATAGATGTATTTGATGAGGATATGTACCTGAATAAGCGCCTTATGGCTGACAGATTTATCAAAAATCTTCATGGGGCAGATGCTTTGAGAAATCTTTTATGGAAGCCGACCTTAAATATCGACGGAATATGGGCAGGATATACAGGTCCTGCAACCAAAACCATAATACCCCATAAAGCCTTTGCCAAAATAGATGTCAGGCTGGTGCCCCCGATGAAGGCTGAAGATACATTGGAGAGAATAAAAAAGCACCTTGAAAAATATGGCTTTGATGATGTTAAACTGACAATCAGACAGCAAACACCATGGTCAAAAGACGATCCTGAATGTCTGGCATCCAGAGCCTGCATTGCAGCTATGGACAATTCCGGATATGAAAACGGCTCTCCTTGGCCAATTTTTCCGGGAAGCGGACCTGCATACCTGTTTACCGACAAAGCTAAGGTGGCGTATGTATCATATGGATTAGGCAAATCCGGAAGAATACATGCTCCTGATGAGTGGATGACAATAAAGGGTATGAAGGAAAATGAAATGTCATGTTCGGCTTTTATTTACTATCTTGCCAAATTGTCAGAAGAAAGTAAGAAAAAGCAGCATAACTAAAAAATTATTATAGGAGGTATTGTTATGATTATTGATTCACACACACATGTCAGGGAAAATCAGGGTGAAATTAAGGACTTTTTGAATGCGATGGATGAAAATCACATTGATATGGCGATAGTGCATCCTATTGTTCCGGGAAGCGAAGATTTAGGCTATTCGGATAACGCCTTTGTCGGAAGGCTGATAAAGCAGTATCCGGACAGACTTATGGGCTATGCCTGTGTTGTTCCCACAGAAGATAATGCCGGTGATGAGCTTCGCAAAGCCATTGAGGTATATGGTCTTAAAGGATTAAAATTGCATCCGCCTCTTCAAAACTTTTCCATGGCAGATCCAAGGGTAGGAAAGGTTATAGAAACCTGTATTGATCTTGACATTCCAATTTTGATTCATACCGGGCCTATATATTCACGATTTGCAAGGCTTGCTTATTCTGATTCGATGATAATTGACGAGCTGGCAATAAGATATCCTGAGGCAAAATTTATTATAGCTCACGGAAATCCCTTTACATTGGATCCTATAATAGTTGCAAAGCATCCCAATGTATATATGGATACAACAGTAGTTTTCTCTCAGTGGGTAAAGCTTTTTCCACAGATTGGCCCTGCTGCTTTTGAATTTATGAGAACAGATGACAGAATCATGTTCGGCACAGATGCCAATCCTCTCAGAACATTCAGATTCAAAGATGGACTTGATCCGCTTTTGAGTATGGATATCAGTGAAGCAACAAGGGAAAAGCTGCTTTGCAAAAATATTAAAAAGCTTTTAAAAATAGATTGATTCTTACATAAATCGCCCCATGTTCACATTTGGATATGGGGCGATTTTACAAAAAGATGCGGCAAATAAATTCTGCCTTTTAAATTTTGTAAAATGCCTATAAAAATTGCAAGGGCATTTTCGTTTTATGCTTTGCAGCATCTATATCCAAATATTATGGTCAGGCAACGCCTTACTCTAAAAAGTCAGCCCTTTTTTGCTCCAAATCCATATGGATTTGAATATTTATTTTGTGCTAATCAATAGCTAAAAAGCCATAGCCGCATTTAAAATATATAATTCACCCAATTAAGCCATATACATTCATCATTTTTCTGTTAAGCTTATTAAAAAAATGTTACGCACAGATTAAAATATGCTTCTAAAATATAGTGCTGCAAAATGGAACAATTCACATAAGTTGAAAAAATCAATCGGTAATATACACAAAAAGCAAAATAAATACTTGTAAAGTGAGAAGAATATAGAGAAAATCACAGCTTAGTTAGTAAATCTAGTATATTGTTTCGCCATTATGTTACAAAAATTTGTTGCTTTTCACAAATGCCTGTGATATCATATATACATCAGGCTTGGCAAAGCAAATAAATAATATTTTGGCAGAACTGAGCCAGTAATAAAAGGAAAGAGGGTTTTCTAACTATGGCAAAAAAAGAACGCGCAGTAAGGCTTCCTAACTTCTTTGAAGCTCTGCTGCCAATCATTACTATGGTCGGCTTAATGCTGTATCATTTTTTCGCTGATACGCCCTATGGTGATGCCCATATGCCCTTGGTGGTGGCTATTATTGTAGCTTGTATCGTCGGCGGCTTCTGCGGGCACAGCTTTTCCGATATGCTTTCAGGTATGCTTGATCGTCTTAACGCTACTATGGAAGCCATTTTGATTCTGTGTACTGTTGGTTTGCTGGTTTCCTCCTTCTTGATGTCGGGTACTATTCCCGCGCTTATCTATTATGGTTTGAATCTGCTCACACCCAAAATGTTCCTGCCCATAGGCTGCATCCTTTGTGCAGTTGTAGGTCTGGCGTGCGGCTCATCTTGGACTGCCACAGCTACAATGGGTATCGCTATGCTGGGAATCGGAGCCGGCTTGGGAATTCCGGCGCCTATCACAGCAGGAATGATTATCTCCGGAGCATATGTGGGAGATAAATTCTCTCCTTTGTCTGATACCACAAACCTGGCAGCTGCCGTTTCTGAAACAGGTCTTTTTGACCATGTTACCGCTATGGTGTCCACAACTGCACCCACTTTCATGATTTCTTTGGTTATTTATACCATAATCGGAATGGTTCAGGGAAATGGTACATACGATCCCACAGTTGCAGTTGAGCTTCAGCAGGCTTTAAAGGAGGGCTTCAACCTCAATCCTCTGGTGCTTCTTCCGATTTTAGTGGTTATCGTCGCCTGCCTTTTGCGTCTGCCCGGATTGGTTGGAATCACTGTTTCAGTGTTCACCGGCGTTATTTTCGCCGTTATATTCCAGCCTCAGAATATAGGCAGCGTGTCTGATGTATTTGATGTTTTACACTATGGCTTTACATTCGAGAGCCAGAACGAGCTGGCTTCCACTCTTCTTACACGAGGCGGCATGGATCACACCATGTGGACAATAAATCTGGTACTTCTGGCAGTAGCTTACGGCGGTGCTTTGGAGCGCTGCGGCTGCGTTGAGGCACTTTTTGGAAAGATAAAGGATCATCTCCACTCCGTTGGAAGTCTGGTTACAGCTACATTGCTCACATCCTTGGTATGCGATGCAACAATGTGCGATCAGTTCCTTGGAATCGGCGTTCCTGCTCCCTTGTATGCTGAAAAGTATGACGAAATGGGCCTTTCCCGCAACATGATGTCCCGTACACTGGAGGATGCCGGCACATTGTGGGCTGTTATGTTCCCCTGGACAGGCTGCGGAGCTTATCAGTACAGAACACTGGGCGTACATCCGTTTGCTTATTTCCCCTTCGCCTTTGTAAATCTGCTCAACCCCATATATGCCGCAATCACAGCCTACGCAAAGCGCAATATATTCTGGGCTGACGGATCTTACACAAATGTATTCGGCAAGACAAAAATGGGCAAAATGGCCAAGGGACCTAAGGAAGGTCATGATGTGGCAATGAAGAATCTTGCCTCTCTGCGCGCTTCCGGCAAGGTTCCGTCTGTTGATGCTCCTGTTGCAAATAAATAATTTTAGCTTTAGAAAGGAACAGTTGCTGTGAGGGTTAATTATCTGCCGTGGGAGGCTGTTTCCGGCCCTGTGTTTCATGCTGTCGATCCAAAGCCCAGAAAAAAATGGGTTACGGCAGGAGGCTGGATTTTGTCTGTGGTTCTTATTGCTTCAGGTCTGGCATCAGGCTTTCTTCTAATCACGCTTTTCGGAATTTTGTATCTTCTGGCCTTGATTATGAAGAAGGATACAGTAGTGACAAGCCGTGGAGTGGAAACATTTTATCAGATGTATATTACAACTCACTACGATATGTGGAAGCTTGGCGAGCTGGGCTATGTTTTATATGAGGATAGGAGCAAGTCAGGTCTTACAGCCCTTCTCTTCAATAGAAATGAGCGTGTAAAACGTCTGTATTTCAAAAATGAGGACGCTGTGAAAATTGTGGATATGATAAAATCCGATTATCCCACCATACTCACCGGCGAGGCAGAGGATTACAGCAGCACTGATATTAAAAGCAAAAGCAGAAAAAGAGCACAATATTGATTTAGATAACCCCAAAACAGGCATGGCTTTTTTTAGAAGCCATGCCTGCCTCTTTTGCTTAAAATGATGGGGAAGTGTGTGACGGCTTTGCCGAATTGTATCATGAATGTCCAAAACACAATTTAATATTACGGCAACAGCATTTTCCTTGAACCTTGAGTGATTTAGTAGTATAATTGGAAAAGTCAGGTTAGGTATTTCTAACTTAGTTTTGCAGTTTATGCTTCAATAAAGGTAATAGGAGTTGACTTAATGGGTAAATTGGGGAGAAATGAACCGTGCTGGTGCAAAAGTGGGAAGAAATATAAGCACTGCCATTATGATTTTGATGAGAAATTGGAAAAATTTCGGCTTTTGGGGGCTGAAATTCCGCCCAGAAATATAATTAAAAATGAGGAACAAATCAAAAAAATAAAGGAAAGTGCTAAAGTAAATGTTGCGGTTTTGGATTATGTGTCAGAGCATATCCGCGCAGGTGTTACGACAGAAGAAATTGACCGCTGGGTTTATAATGAAACTGTGAAGAGGGGGGCAATACCTGCGCCGCTTGGTTATGCCGGATTTCCCAAAAGTGTCTGCACTTCTATAAATGATGTGGTGTGCCACGGAATACCCAGTGACAGCGTGGTATTGAAAGATGGCGATATCATAAATGTGGATTGCTCTACTATATTGGATGGATTTTTTTCAGATTCTTCCAGAATGTTCTGCATAGGCGACGTAGGCAAGGAGAAAAAAAGGCTTGTAGAAATTACAAAAAAGAGCCTTGATGTAGGTCTTGCCAAGGTAAAGCCTTGGGGATATCTGGGAGATATGGGCCATGCAATTCATCAATTTGCTTTGGAAAACGGTTATTCTGTGGTTCGTGATATAGGCGGCCATGGTGTGGGGCTGGAATTTCACGAGGAGCCGTGGGTGAGCTATGTTTCAAAAGAGGGAGAGGAAATGCTGATGGTTCCCGGAATGATGTTCACCATAGAGCCTATGATAAATATGGGCTCAGATGAGGTATATACTGACGAGCTGGATGGCTGGACTGTTTATACGGCAGATAAAAAGCCGTCAGCCCAATGGGAAATACAGGTTTTGATAACAGATGACAGCTATGAAATAATTTCTTGGTAACAGCTTTGACCGCCGCCGGTGGCGGACTAAGGTCAAAGCTGTTGGCGCAGCTGTCTTTAAATTTTAAGCCAAGCGAGCAGCGGCGTAAAAATTTGGCTGACAGCAAGAGGGGCTATTTAAGGAAAATTGATATCCTGCATA